>JBEANZ010000827.1:0-10034 GCA_041165185.1 Verrucomicrobiota bacterium
GTCCTCAATTCGGAGGCGCAGAACCGGCCGCTCGGCAATGTCTCCATCGACCAGTTCATGGCCGACGCGATCGGCCACCAGACGCGTTTCCCGTCGCTGACGGTCGGCTCGGAGGGCGGCATCCACGGCGGCTGCCAGATCGCCTGGACGAAATCCGGGGTGCGCGTGCCTCCCATCACGGGCCCGGCCGAGTTGTTTGACCGGCTCTTCGTCGAGGACTCGCAGGAGCGCCAGGCTCGTCGCAACGGGGAGAACCGGCTGCAGGCTTCCATTCTCGATTCGGGGCTGGCGGATGCGAACCGTCTCTCCAAGCAGGTCAACCGCGAGGACAAAGCCAAGCTCGACGAATATTTCACTTCGATCCGCGATGTCGAAAAGCGCCTCGAACTCCGCCAGCGCTGGGCCAGCCTGCCGAAACCGCCGCCGCCCTTCGATCGCCCCGCCAACAAGAACCGGGTCGAGGATCTGCCGATGCTCTATGAGCTGATCGCGCTGGCGCTGCACACCGATTCGACGCGCATCGCCACGCTGGAAATCGGCGGTGATTTCCTCCCGCAGGATCTCGGCATCGACAAGTCCTACCACAGCCTCTCGCACCACGGCAACGAGGAGGCCGCGATCAAGCACCTCATCACCCTCGAGACCTACCAGATCGAGCAGTTCGGGAAATTTGTCGCGCGCCTCGCCAAGATGCAGGACGGCGAGCGGACCCTGCTCGACTCGACCTCGGTGCTGTTCGGCAGCGGCATCGCCGACGCCAACACCCACAAAAACAGCGACCTCCCGATCCTCCTCGCCGGCGGCGGCTATCGGCACGGCGAGTTTACGAAGCTCCCGGCCACCGGCGCGAACAAGGTGCCGCTGTGCAACCTCTACGTCGACCTCGCGCAACGCATGGGTGTCGAGGCGGACGCATTTGGCAATAGCACCGGCCGCTTCGGGCTCGCGTGAGGTGCGGCGGACCGGATTCTTGAACCACGGATGGACACGGATGAACACGGATTCGGCGTTGGGCTCATTATCCGTGTCCATCCGTGTTCATCCGTGGTTTCCCGTCGATTGCGTCGTCTGAGCAAGGTTGCCTTGGGGGTCGGCCTGATCGCGGTGCTCGCCCACGCCTCCGAGCCGCCCGCGCAGAAACTCTTTTCCGACTTCGCCGGAAAATACTGCCTGAAGTGCCACGACACCGAGACCCAGAAAGGCGACCGCGAGTTCGACACCTTCAAGCTCCCCCTCACCACCGAGGCCGCGCTGATCACCGCCAAGGACATCGTCGATCAGCTCACGCTGCGCGAAATGCCCCCGCAAAAAGCGAAGGCGCATCCGACCGACGACGAGCGGCTCGCCGTCATCCGCGTGCTCCGCGAGAGCATCAGCGCCGCGCGCGGCAAGATCGCCAGCACCGCCGCGCGCACGGTGATGCGCCGCCTCTCGAACCGCGAATACGAGAACACCCTCGCGACCCTCTTCGGCCGTCGCGTCGACACGCTCGGCCTCACCGCGGATTTCCCGAAGGAGAAGGCGAGCGAGCACATCGACACCATCGGGAAGTCGCTCGTCACTTCCGGTTTCCTGCTCGATCAGTATTTTCAGTCCGCGAATCGCCTCGTCGAGATGCGCCTCGGCCGACCGGAGATGGCGCCGCAGTCGTGGAATTTCAACGGCCACTTCGTCCAATACGAGGAGCTGTCGGGCCCGCACAAGTCGGCCTTCAACTACAAATATCTTTGCCTCTACGAGCAGCCCAACACCGACACGCGCCAGGGCGGCTACGGCCACATCGAGGATTTTCTGAAGGGCGTGCCCGTCTCCGGCCTCTACGACATCGAGGTCCACGTGCAGGCGCTCAACCGCGACACCCACTACGACCCCACGATCTTCGGCATCGATTTTTCCGAGCCGTTTCTCCTCGGCGTCGTGCCCGGCGACGCCACGAAAAACCACATCCACTACCCGCAGGCCATCGAGCCGTTGCTCGCGCAGGCCGTCGTGCCCGACGACAAACCCGAGTGGTTGAAATTCCGCGTCTGGCTCGAGGCCGGGCAGACGCCGCGCTTCATTTTTCCCAACGGCCCCTACGAGTCGCGCGCGTCCGTCGTCACGATCAACAAGCGCTACGCCGACGACTTTCAGGGCAAATACGCCAAGGCCGGCGTCGGTCGCGCGCACCTCATCACGGGCGAAGGCAAACTCCCGCACATCCGCATCGGCGAAATTAAGATCGACGGCCCCGTCCCTGAGCCCGCGGGCAGCGCAGAGGAGATCGCGGTGTTTGGGCCGCGCGGCTTTCAGCCCAAGCAGGCGCTCGATCAACTCTACGCTTTCGGCGCGCGCGCGTATCGGCGCCCGCTCAACTCCGCCGACCGCGCGCAGATTCGGAAAACCTACGACAAGCGGATCGCGGAAAAAGCCACGCCGCGCCAAGCCGCGCTCGACACGCTGAAGATGATGCTTTGCTCGCCGTCGTTTCTCTACTTCAGCGAAATCACCGACGAAAAGGAAACCAAGCTCGGCCCCTACGATCTCGCGTCGCGGCTTTCCTACGCGCTCTGGGCGGCGCCGCCCGACCAGGAACTGCTCGCGTCCGCCGCGGCCAAGAAACTGGCCACGCCCGCGGAACTCAAAAAGCAGAGCGCGCGCCTTCTCGCCGATGATCGCGTGGGCGGATTCGTGAGCGCGTTCCTCGATGCGTGGCTGAACCTCCGCGACCTCGGCACCCAGCCGCCGCCGCGCGAGACGATGCGCGTCTATTACGCCGAAAATCTGCCTGAGGCGATGAAGACGGAGGCGCGCCTCTTCTTCCGCGATCTGCTGAAAACCAACGGCTCGGTGCAGCGGTTTCTCGACGCCGACTACACCTTCGCCGACAAGCGGCTGGCCAAGCACTATAACCTGCCCGAGCAGAAAACCCTCCGCATTGCCGACGGTTTCCAGCGCGTGAGCGTCGCGGGCAACCGTCAGCGCGGCGGCCTCCTCGGCATGGCCGGCGTGCTCACCGTGAGCGCGAACGGCGTCGAGACCTCGCCCGTCACACGCGGCGTGTGGGTCTCGGAAAACATCCTCGGCATCAAGCCGCCCCCGCCGCCCGACGTGGTTCCCGCCATCGAGCCGGACGTGAGCGGCGCCACCACGATCCGCGAGCGCCTCGCGAAACACCGCAGCGACCCGACCTGCGCCGAATGCCACCGCAAAATCGATCCGCTCGGCTTCGGCCTCGAGACCTTCGATCCCATCGGCCGCTGGCGCGAGACCTACGCCAAGCCCAAGGGCAACACGCCCGCGCCAAAGATCGATTCGACCGGCGAGTTCGGCTCCGGGGAAACGTATGCCGGCTTTCACGATTTCAAGGGCATCCTCATCGCAAACCGCACGGACGCCTTCACGCGCCACCTCATCAAACAATTCCTGAGCTACGCCACCGGCCGCCATATGGAGCCGGCCGACGAATTCGTGATCGAGGACCTCCTGCAGGCGGTGAAAAAAGACGGCTACGGCCTGCGCACGCTCGTCGCCGAGTCCCTCGCCAGCGAAATTTTCCGGTCGCGGTAAGGCCGGCCCGCGTGGAGGGTATCTGCGATGCTGCGCCCGCTCGTTTTCGCTCTCGCTCTCGTTTTTTGCGGTGGCGGTTTGGTGGGCGAGGCGGCGGAGGTGGCGTTGGAGCGGCTCCCGTTGTTCGAGGCTTTTTCCCCCGGCTGGCGAGAGCGCTGGCGCGAGCAGAGTTTGTTTTCCAAGCCCACGCGCTACGATGTCGTGACCGACGGCGGCGTGCCCGTGCTGCACGCGATCAGTCAGTCGGCCAACGCTGGCCTCGTGCGCGAAGTCGTCCGCGTCGCCCCGACGGACGCGCGGTTGCACTGGCGCTGGAAAGTGCGGTCCTCGCTCGCCGGCAACACCCGCGAACGCGAGCGCGCGGGCGACGACTATGCGGCGCGGGTGTTCGTGGTATTCGAGACTTCGCTGAATCCGCTGCGGACGCGGGCGATCAACTACGTGTGGGCGGCCACGGAAAAAACGGGCGCGATGTTCGCGAGCCCCTACACCAAGAGTGTCGGCATCGTCGTGCTGCGCTCCGGCGACGGCGAAGCGGGTGGCTGGCGCGACGAAAGCCGCGACGTGCTGGCGGACTACCGCGCGTTTTTCGGCGAGCCAGCCAAGAAGATCAGCGCCGTCGCGGTGCTCGTGGACACCGACAACACCAAGCGCGAGGCTGAGGCGTGGTTCGCCGATTTGGTTTTGGAAACCCACGCCGCCGCCGCGGGCAAACGCGCGCCGTGAGCGGCCCCGCGCTTTCGGTCTCGATCGTTGTTCCGACGCTCAACGAGGCGCCGCGGATCGCCGCGACGCTCGCCCGCGCGCGCGCCGCGCTGCCCGGCGCCGAGATCATTGTCGCCGACGGTGGCAGCACCGACGGCACGCCCGAAATTGCCGCGGCGCACGGCGCGCAGGTGATCGCGTGCGCTCGCGGCCGGGGTGTGCAGCTCGCGGCCGGCGCGGCGCAGGCGCGCGGTGAACTGCTCGTCTTCCTCCACGCCGACACGCTGCTCCCGCCCGAGGCGGGCGCGGTGATTGCGCGGCACTTCGCGCGCGACGCCGTGCGCATCGGCACCTTCCGCCTCGCATTTGACGGCGGCGGCGCGTTTCTCCGCGCCTGCGCGTGGCTCACGCGCTTCGACTCCGTGTTCACCCGCTTCGGCGATCAGGTGATCGTGGTGCGGCGCGAATTTTACGCGGAAATCGGCGGGTTTCCGCCTTGGCCGCTGTTTGAGGATGTGGAGTTGCTCCGCCGCGCGCGCCGCGTGACGCGCGTGTGGTCGTTGCCAGCGAGCGTGACGACCTCGGCCCGGCGTTTCCATCGGCACGGCGTGCTCCGCCAACAGTGGCGCAACGCTCGACTGCTGCTGCGTTTTCTCGCCGGCGCTTCGCCGCACGCGCTCGCGGCGGAATACGGCGCCAATGTCAGCTCCGCGACCACGCGAGCCAGCGCGCAAACAACCGCTTCACGAAAGGCGTGAGCCGCGTGCGGCTGTAGAGATCGCCGACTTTGCGGATCGCCTCGGCCTGCGTCGGATAGGGATGGATCGCGCCCGCGATGCCGCCGAGGCCGATGCCCTTAGTCATCGCGAGGGAAATTTCGCCGATCAGGTCGCCGGCGTGGGCGGCGACGATGGTGGCGCCGACGATTTGGTCGGTGCCCTGGCGCACATGCACGCGCACGAAGCCCTCGTCCTCGCCGTCGAGGATCGCGCGATCCACTTTCGCGAGCGGCTGCGTGTAGGTGTCGATGGCGACGCCCGCGGCCTTGGCGTCCTTCGGCGAGAGACCGACGTGCGCGAGTTCGGGCGAGGTGTAGGTGCTCCACGGGATGACGAGCGCGCTGGCTTTTTTCCGGCCCTTGAAGAGGGCGTTTTGAATCACAATGCGCGCCATGAAATCCGCGGCGTGCGTAAACTGATAGGGCGAGCAGATGTCGCCGCACGCGTAGATGCGCGGGTTCGCGGTTTGGAGGCGGTCGTCGACCTTCACGCCCTTCTTGTCGTAGGCGACGCCCGCGGCCTCGAGGCCGAGGCCCTCGACGTTCGGCGCGCGGCCGACGGCGACAAGCAGACGATCGGCGACCACGGTTTGCTCCGGGCCCTGCGAGGAAAACCGGAGCGCAACGCCCTCCGCGTGCGGCGCGAGATGGAGGTCCTTCGCGTGGGTGACGAGCCTGACGCCGTCGCGCACGAGCGCGGCCTGCACGAGCTGCGCGGCGTCGCGGTCCTCGCGCGGCAACACGCCCGTCGTCGTCTCAAACAGAAAAACCTCGGAGCCGAAGCGCGCGAAACACTGCGCCATCTCACAACCGATGGGACCGGCGCCGACGATCGCGAGCCGACGCGGGAGCGTGGTGAGCGAGAAGAGCGTTTCGTTGGTGAGATAGGGCACGTCCTTCAACCCGGAGATTGGCGGCGCGGAGGCGCGCGCGCCGGTGGCGATCGCGGCCTTCGCGAAGTGCAGGATCTGCCCGCCGACCTCGACGGTGTCGGGGCCGGTAAATTTTCCCGCGCCGAGAAAAACATCTACGCCGAGTTCGCGGAACCGCGCGGCGGAGTCGTGCGGGCTGATGTCGGCGCGGAGCCGGCGCATCCGCTCCATCACGGCGGGGAAATCCACCGTGACTTCGCCGCCGAGCTTCACTCCGAAACGCACGCTGTCGCGCGCCTCGGCGACGGCGCGCGCGGCGCGGATGAGGGCCTTGGAGGGGACGCAGCCGACGTTGAGGCAATCGCCGCCGAGCATGTGGCGCTCGATGAGCGCGACCTTGGCGCCGAGACCGGCGGCGCCGGCGGCAGTGACGAGACCGGCCGTGCCGCCGCCGATGACGACGAGGTTGTAGCGCGGGGCGGGCGTCGGGTTTTTCCAGTCGGTGGGCGCGACGTGGGCGTGGAGCTTTTGGTTGTGCTCATCCCACGGCTGCAGAGGAAACGGAGAGTTCGTCATGGCGAGGTGGGCGCGGCGGGCTGCGTGCGTTTCGCGAGCGCGGCGCGGGCGAGGCGCGTGACGAAGACGGTCACCGTGATCGTCGCGAGCAGGCCGACGCCGTAGAGCGCCCATTCGCCGGGCGTGCGCGTGCGCTCGCCGGCGGCGCGCGCGAGCGAGCCGAGGTAAACATACATCACCGTGCCCGGCATCATGCCGATCCACGAGGCGAGCACGTAGTCGCGCAGCGAGACGCGCGTGAGGCCGAAGGCGTAGTTGAGCAGCGTGAAGGGAAACGCGGGCGAGAGCCGCGTGAGGCCGACGATTTTCCAGCCCTCGGCGGCGACGGCGCGGTCGATGGCGGCGAAGGCGGCGTTGCCCGCGATTTTTTTCCCGACCCAATCGCGCGCGAAATAGCGGCCGACGAGAAACGCCGCCGTCGCGCCCAGCGTCGCGCCCACGGAGACGAGCGCCGAGCCGAGCCCGACGCCGAAGAGCGCGCCCGCGCCGAGCGTGAGCGCCGAGCCCGGCACGAAGAGCACGGCGGCCACGATGTAGAGCAGCACAAAGATCACCGGACCCCACGCACCGAGGCCCTGAATCGCGTCAAGCGCCGAGCGCAGCAGCGCGCGGGCGTCGAAATAAATCAGCGCGCCCACCAGCGCGGCGACCGCGAGGGCGAGGAGCAGTTTCCGCGCGCCGCTCATCGCTTGGCCTGATCGTTTAGGGACCAGTCGTAGTCGGTGTAGTCGATCTTGAAACCGCCGCCGTCGCCGAGCGCGGCGCGCGCCGCATCGGGGAAAAAGGGCACGGCGAATTTCAACACCGTGCCCGACGCGGCCTCGAAATCGCCGGAGAACCACTTGAAAATCGCGGAGAGATGCACCGTGCGCGCGGCGGCATCGACGCGGTTCTTCACCGGATCGCCGAGGAAGCGGCGGCCCTGATCGTCGAGCTGCGCGTCGAGGCGCGCGGCGGTAAAGGCTTCCTCCCGCAGCGGCGGGCAGCCGCGCGCGGCGCAGACGAGCGCGAAGTGCGCGCGGGCGTCGGGATAGTCCTTGCGGATGATGCCGTGCTCGACGTGGTCGAGGGAGATTTTTTTGCCGAAGAGCGCGACGCCCTCCTTTTTCCACGCGGCGCCGGGCAGCCAGCCGATGCTGCGGATGCTCTTCACCGGATAGTGGTCGAGGATGAGCCGGAGCGTGGCGGCGTTGTAGAGGTTGATGAGAAAGGTGAGGCGATGCTTCTCCGGCCAGCCGGCGAACTCGACCTGCGGCACGGCGGCGAGCGTGGCGAGATAGGCGTCGAGTGGAGCGGGTGCGGCCTTGAGCGCGGCGTAGCTCACGAGGCCGTCGCGCACGTGTTGTTTCAGCACGGCGTCGAACGCCGCGTGGGTGTGGTCAAAGGCCGAGGCGAGGGCGGTGCCGAACAGGAAAACAAGGCACCGCAGCAGGGCGGAAAACGGCAAAGTCATACGGCGATGAGAGGGCAGAGCGCGGGCTTTATTCCGAGGGAATAAGGCGGACGACGGCGCGTCCCATCGGGGTGAACCTTTCCCCCGCCGCGCCGTTTCTCGCCCGTAGCGTCGTCGTTATCCCTGCGCTCAACGAGGCGGAGTGCGTCGCGACCACCGTGCGCGACTGGCGCGCGCGCGGCGTGGCGCTCGTGCGCGTGGCCGACAACGGCAGCACCGACGCCACCGCCGCCATCGCCGCCGCCGCAGGCGCCGAGGTCGTGCGCGAACCGCAGCGCGGCTATGGCGCCGCCGCGTGGGCCGGCACGCGCAATCTGCCCGAGGGAATCGAGTGGATCATTTTCAGCTCGGCGGACGGCAGCGACCGGCTCGACGACGCGGAGGGGAGGGCGTTTCAACGCGCCATCGACGAGGGCGCGGAGCTTGTGCTCGGCGAGCGCGTCACGCTCGCGGCCTCGCGCGCGTGGCTCACACCGACCCAGCGCTTCGGCAACGCCCTCGCGTGCGCGCTCCTCGCTCTCGGCTGGGGCCGGCGGTTTCGCGACATGTCCTCCCTGCGCGCGATTCGGCGGCGGACGTTTGAGGAACTGCGGCTCGCGGACCGTGCATTTGGTTGGAACGTCGAAATGCAGGTGCGCGCCGTGGAGCGCGGCGTGCGCATCGGGGAGGTGCCGGTGCAGTTTCGCCCGCGCCTCGCCGGCGAATCGAAAATTTCGGGCAACCTCGCTGGCATCGCCCGCGCGGGCTGGGGCATCCTCGCGATGGTCGGCCGCCTCTACGCCGAGCGCGCGCGTCGGCGGCGCGAGGATGCGCAGTTCGAGGGAATCAAACGCCCGCCGCATCCGGTCGCTGGCTGGCAATCGTGAGCTCGCGGCTCTTCGGCGCGTCAGCCGCCGGTCGCCCGCATCACGGATGTGCGGTGCTCCACGCGTTGAGCCGATCCTGCACGCGCGCGATGAGTGGATCGAGGCCGCCGGTCTCGCCGATTTCAATCGCCGTGAGCAGAATCTCCGCCTGGCCGGCCCGCTCGACGAGGATGAGCGGCAGTGGCAGTGTCGCAAACTCGGGAAAGGCGCGCCGAAAATCGGGCCGATGGTAGAACATCGTGGGAAATGCCTGCGCTTCCAAAAACTCCTTCCACGGCCGGAGCATGCCCGACAGGCCGTAGGTGAAATGGCATAGCCGGCAGTCGTAGGTTTCGGGCGAGAAAAATTTATGCGCCCAATCGTTGATGGCGTTGAAGAGGCCGTCGTTGGCGTTGTAGACCATGATCAGTCGATCCGGCTGTGCCGAAGGTTTGGGGGGATTCATTGCGGTTGAGAGTGGGTCCATGGGTTATTATTCCGTTCTGCGCGCCTCACTCCTCCACGCCAAAAACAATCCGGCGGGGATCGTCGGCGAGGCGGCGGGTGCGAAAGACGCGGTCCCACCAGGAGAACAGCGAGGCGTAGTTGGAGTCGCACTCGGCGCGCACGATCGAGTGATGCACCTTGTGCAGTGAGGGCGTGACGATGAGGAGGCGCAGCGCGCGGTCGAGGCGGTCGGGCAGCGCGAGGTTGGCGTGGTGGAATTGCACGACGGCGAAGAGGAGTAGTTCGTAGAGCGCGAGTTCGCCAATGCCGCAGCCGATCAGCGCCAGCACGGGGACGCGGAAGAGCGAGGAGAGCACAATCTCGCCGGTGTGGAAACGGCTCGCGGTCGTTACGTCCATCGCGTGGTCGGCGTGGTGCCAGCGGTGGAAGCGCCAGAAAAACGGCACGCCGTGGTTGAGCCGGTGCCACGCATAGGTCCACGCGTCGAGCAGCAGCACGGCGAGTGCGGCGCGCAACGACGGCGCGGGGTCGAAGGTGTTGAGCAAACCGAAGCGGTGCGTGGCGGCCCACTCGGTCACGGCGAGCCACGCGCCGGCAAAGACGACGGCGACGAACACGGTGTTGAGCGCGCCGAGCGCGAGGTTGCGCAGTGCGTGGCGCGCGCGATCACGGGCGCTGCGAAAGAGCGGGAAAAACGGTTGCGCCGTTTCCCATGCGAGCAACGCCACCAACGCGCTCACGGGAAGTGCGTGCCGCCAGCTGATCGCGGGGAGGGAGAATTCCACGGG
>JBEANZ010000828.1:0-8429 GCA_041165185.1 Verrucomicrobiota bacterium
GCTGTCGAGTTCGCCGCCGCCGGCGAGGAGTTCGACGAGGGAGAGGATCTCCTCGGAGCGGCGGGCGGAGTCGGCCAGGATGTCGCGGTCGCGCTGCGCGGCGAGGCAGCTCCAATAGGCGCTGGCCGTCCGGAAAACGTATTGGTCGAGTTGGAAACGCGCCAACTGTTGCTGGGCGTCGGCCGCGGCGCGGGCGGCGGATTCCTGCGCGCCCACCGCCTTGGGGCCGGCGCCGCGCAGCAGCGGCACCGTGATCTTCACCGAGAGGTCCGACTGGCTGATCGGCGTCGGGCTGGAAAGGCTGTCCCGCGCATCGACCACCTTGAACTGGGGCGCGATCGTGACGCCGTTGCGAAACTCCTTCGCCGCACCCACGCCGTAGACCAAGACTTCGGCGCGGCCGGAACTCGGCGCCGGAAACGTCCGGCCCGTGGGCGTCCGCGCCCGGCTGTGCGACCACGAACTACCGAGCGTCCAGTCGAAGCGCCCGGAGGCACTCAGGAAACCACCCTCGCTTTGCAACACCTGCTGGCGGCTGATTTCCACGCCGGGCTGCTGGGCGAGCGTCGCCTCGACGGCCTCGCCCAGCGAGACAGCGGCGGGTTCCGCCGCGAAGGCGGCCTGGCACGCCACGGTGGCGATGAGCAGAAGTCTGGCCGGGTGCAGACCCGGTGGGCGGTGAGGAATCATGCGGCGGGATGAGTGGCGGTCGGAAGCGGACGCGTTGCGAAGCTGAAAACGCGCCGATCCACGGTCAACGGTCGAAATCGCCGGTGACTGTAGCGGCATTTCCGCCCAGCTCGTCCAACCGCACAAACCGCGCGCCGGCCGCGCACGCCGCGACGAGCGTCGCGCGCCAGGCGGCCACCGCGGCGGCACCCGTGCGGAAGCGGCAGTCGAGCCGCAACGCGGAGCGGCGGAAATCCACGGCCTCCCACGGATGCACGAAGATCACCAGCGGCGCCCGCAGCGCGCGCAACCACGGCCCGCGAATCGCCGCCGGCAGCCGCAGGACCGAGGACGTGGCGGACACCGGCACCCGCGCGAGGCCCGGCACCGGCGCGCCCGCCCGGTGCTGCGGCCCGAACTTGTAACGCGCCCGCGAGGAATCGATTCGCAGGCCGTGGGCCGGCAGCAGCGGCAGGTGCGCGGCGGGCAGCCGCAGGTAGGGCGCGCGAAAACTCACGACCGGGGCGAAGGCGCGCAGCGCGACGAGCGCGGCGCGCAGTTCCGCATCGGCCGCCGCGCGATCGAACGTCGCGAAATCGCGGTGGAGATCGCCATGGCAGGCGAGTTCGTGGCCCTCCGCGACGATGCGCCCGATCGTCGTCGGGAACCGGCGCGCCATTTCGCCGGTGGTGAAAAACGTCCCCGGCACGCGCAGCTCGCCCAGCAGATCGAGCAGGCGCGGGAGGCCCTCGGTCATGCCGCGCGTCGTGGCGAGATACGGCGGGCAGTCCTGCTCGACGTCGGCGCTGAAGTTGGCGGGGAAGCCCCGCGGGGTGTTCATGGCGCGGGCCGCGCGAACTCGCGGCCGAAAACGCGGTGGCATTTGTCCCAGCGCGCGCCGAGGCGCGTCATGTCGCCGTGGGTGTTCATGTTGCCGCCGACGATCTGGACGATCTCGGCGCGCGCGTAGCGGGAGCGCTGCAACGTGGCGAGCAGCTCGGCGATGAGCGCGAGGTTGGCGCCGCCCTTTTGTTTTTCGGGGAGCACGCCGAGGGCGATGATGTTCAACTGCCGCGACCGTGCGCGGCTGCGCCACAGGTGCCACCAGCCGAAGGGCAGGAGCCGCCCGCCGCTGCGGCGCAGGCCGGGCGTGAGATCCTGAAACGAGAGGAGAAAGCCGAGCACCTCGTCCCCGGCGAGCAGCAGCTTGATCGCGGCGGGATCGGCGACGAGGAGCATCCGGTCCATCAGCGCGTTGAACTCGCGCGGGCTCATCGCGAAAAAATCCGGCACGCTCTCGAAGGCCGCGAGGTAGATCGGGAAGAACCGGCCGGCCCACGCCCGCAGCTCGGCGCGGCTGGCGAAGCCCTTGATCGCATAGCCGCCGCGCGCGAGGGCCGCGCGGCCGTGCGCGATTAGTTCGGGCGGCGGCGCGGCGCGGCAGTCGAGATAGCCGGACAGGTAGTCGGTGTGCGGCTCGGCGCCCGCGGCGAGGAGGAGCCGCTCGTAGTAGGGGAAGTGCCAGGGGACGTTCATCGTGCCCTCGTGCTCGAAGCCGCGCACGAGAATCCCCGGCGGATCCGGCTGCGTGAAACCGATCGGGCCGATCATTCGGCGCAGGCCGCGCGCGCGCGCCCACGCCTCCGCGGCGGCGAGGAGCGCGCGGGCGACGCCCTCGTCGTCGACGGCCTCGAACCAGTAGAAAAACGCGGTGTCGTTCTGGTGCGCCTCGTTGTAGAAACGCTGGCGCAGCGCGGCGATGCGGCCGACGGTCTCGCCGTCGCGCTCGGCGAGAAAAAACCCGGCCGTCGAGTGATCGAAGAACCCGTTTTTGCGCGGGTCCATCAGCTCCGCCATCTCTAGCCGCAGGGGCGGCGTCCACTGCGGCACACCGCGGTAGAGGCGAAACGGAAACCCGATGAAGCGCGCCACCGCGCGCGCATCGGCGAGATCGATTTCGCGGACCGCGAGGCGGGCGGGAGCCGGGTTCATGGCGACCAGGGCGCGAACGCGAGGACGACGTTGCTGCCGCCGAAGCCGCTGCTGTTGCTCAGCACGATACCCGGGGCGCGATCAAGCGTGGCGCGCGGCAGGTCGAGCCCCGCGCACGCCGGATCGGGCTCGACGAGGGCGGCGTTGCCCGGGACGAAGCCGCCGCGGAGCGCGAGCGCGCAGAACGCCGCCTCCATCGCGCCGGCCATCGAGAGCGGGTGGCCGGTCAGGCCCTTCGTGCTGCTGACGAGCGGCTGCGCGCCCGCGCGCGTGAACACCTCGCGCAACGCCAGCGCCTCCGCGCGATCGCCCTGCGGCGTCGAGGTGGCGTGGGCGTTGACGTAGCCGACGTCGCCCGGCGCCAGCCCGCACGCGCGCAGCGTGCGGCGGAGCGCGCGCGCGAGCCCCTCGCCCTCGGGCTGCGGCATCGCGATATTGAAGCCGTCCGCCGACTGGCCCCAGCCGAGCAGCTCGGCGTAGGGCGGCGCGCCGCGCGCCGCCGCGGCGGCCGCCGCCTCGACGACGAGCACGGCCGCGCCGCCGCTGCCCACGAAACCGTCGCGCCGCACATCGAAGGGCCGCGAGGCCACCGCCGGATCGGCGCAGGTGGACAGCGCCTTCATGCTCATGAACGGGATCAGCGCATCGGTGTTGGGCTCCTCGGCGCCCACGACGATGACCCGCGTGAACCGCCCGCTCGCGATCTCGTCAAACGCGTAGCCCAGCGCGTGGCTGGAGGAGGCGCAGGCCGAGACGAAGCCGCAGTTGCCGCCGCGGATCCGGTAGTGCGTGCCGAGGTTGAAATTCAGCGTGCCCGCGATCGAGCTGACCACGCCCATCGGGCTGCCGCGCAGGTCGGGCGCGGCGTGGAGCGCCTCAAGATAGTGGCGCAGCAGGAACGGGGAACCGGCCGAGCTGCAGAACAACGCGGTCTCCTCGTCCGCGACGAGCGCGGGCGACAGCCGCGCATCCGCCAGCGCCTGCTCCATCGCGCAGAGCGCGAAGAGCCCGTGCGGCGGCAGCGAGCGCAGCGCGGCCGGCGCGAATTTGTAGCGGGCCGGGTAGGTCCATCTGCTCCAGTGGGGCGAGCCCGTCTCGAACTCCTTGATCGTGCCGGCGACTTTCACGGCGACGGTGCCGCCCGCGTCCGCAAAATCAAACGCCGCGATCCCCGGGCGCAGCGCGCGCAGGCTCGCCTCGACGGTCGCGGCATCGTTGCCGATGCTCGTGATGAAACCGAGGCCGGTGACGGCGACGCGGGATCGGGGCGCCATCGGGGGGCGGCTCAAGCGGCGGCGGACGGGAAGATTTTCCCGCGCAGAAACGCCTGCAGGTCGGCGAGCGTCGCGAGGGCCGCGAAATCCTCGACCTGGATCACAAAGCCGACGAACTCCTCCGCCTGAAACGAAATCTCGACCAGCGTCAGCGAATCGAAACCCAGGTCCTCGATCAGCAGGACCTGTTCGCCTTTCTCGGCGAACTTGGCCGTGAAGTTCTCGCCGCCGTGAAAGCGGATCATGCTCAGCACAATTTCGGCGAGGGCGGCGGGCGCGGGCGCCGCGCGGTAGGCGAGCACGAGCGCCTGGAATTCCGGGGGGAAGGCCTCGAGCTTGTCGCGCAGTCTTTCCTCGGGGGATTTCGCGGTGGGTGGGGTCATTCGGAGTCGCGCCGGAGCGGCGCCGGGCACGCTGCGCGGGCGACGCGGAATTGCCAGAGCGAATTCGGGCGCGCTTTCGCCTCGAACCGCGCGCACGCTCCGTATTTCTCCCACCATGGCCTCCCGCCTCCCCTCTCCCCGCGTGCCGCGCACGGTGCTGCACCAGTTGGATCGCCATGCGGCGGGGAAGCCGGAGGCGGCGGCGTTTCGCTTTGTGCGGGCGCCGGATTTCTCGACGGACGACGTGTCGTTCGCCGCGCTGCGGGGGCACGCGCTGCGGATCGCGCAGGCGTTGCGGGCGCGACACGCCGAGGGCCGGCGCGTGCTGCTCGCACTGGCGCCGGGGGCGGACTACCTCGCGGCGTTTCTCGGCTGCCTCTACGCGGGCGCCATCGCCGTGCCGATCTATCCGCCGCGCCGCAACCGGCCGCCGGAGCGCTTCATCGCGGTGGCGCGCAATTGCGCGGCGGATTTCGTCGTGGCCGACGCCGAGACGCGGCGCCAGATCGAGGCGGCGCTCGGGCCGGAAGTGCGCGCCGCCCTCGACCTCGCGTGGCTCGAGCCAGCCGGCGAGGCGGGCGCGCCCGCGGAGTGGGCGTTGCCCTACCTGGCGGCGGACACGCCGGCGTTCCTGCAATACACGTCCGGCTCGACCGCCGAGCCGAAAGGCGTGGTCGTCACGCACGGCAACCTCGAGCACAACCTCGCGTTGATCGCGGAGCCGTTTGGCATGAACACCGCCGAGGTGCTCGCGCTGAGCTGGCTCCCGCCGTTTCACGATCTCGGCCTGATCGGCAACCTGCTCGCGGCCGTGCACCACGGCGTGACGGAGGTGATCCTGACGCCGCAGGCCTTCCTGCGCGATCCGTTGAGCTGGCTGCGGGCGATCGCGCATTTCCGCGCGACGTCGTCCGCCGCGCCAAATTTCGCCTACGATTTGTGCGTGGCGCGCGCCACGCCGGAAGTCGTCGCCGCGCTCGACCTGAGCTGTTGGAAAACCGCCTTCAACGGCGCGGAACCGATCCGGCCCGCGACGTTGGCGCGGTTCGCGGCGACGTTTGCGCCGTGCGGTTTCGCGGCGGGCGCGATGTGTCCGGGCTACGGCTTGGCGGAGGCCACGCTGGTCGTCAGCGCGCAGCCGCGCGGGCCCGGCCCGCTCGTCGCGGACTTCGATCGCGCGGCGCTGGGGCGCCACCGGGTCGAGCCGTCGACGGGCCCGGGCGCGATCCGGTTGGCGGGCTCGGGCGTCGTGCTCGGCGGCCAGCGCGTGCTCGTCGTGGACCCCGACACCCGGCGGGCGTGCGCCGCCGACGGCGTCGGCGAAATCTGGGTGGCGGGACCGAGCGTGGCGCGCGGCTACTGGGCGAACCCGGAGGCGACGAAGGAGACGTTTCGCGCGCGCACGAAGCCCGACGGGGCGGGGCCGTGGCTGCGCACGGGCGATCTCGGGTTCCTGCGCGAGGGGCAGTTGTTCATCACGGGCCGGCAGAAGGACCTCATCATCGTCGGCGGGAACAATCACTATCCGCAGGATCTGGAAGTCACGGCGCGCGCGGCGCATCCGGCGCTCGCGGAGGCGGCGGGCGCGGCGTTTGCGCTCGCGGGGGAGGACGGGGAGTCGCTCGCGGTGGCGCATGAAATCAACCTGCAGCACCGCGACGCGGATTTCGCCGCCGTCGCCGCCGCGCTCCGCGCGGCGATCAGCGCGGAGCACCAGCTCGCGGTGACGCATTGCGCGCTCGTGCGGTTCGGGAGCCTGCCGAAGACGAGCAGCGGAAAAATCCAGCGGCGGCGGTGCCGCGAACTTTTCCTGGCGGGCGGGCTCGACGCCTATCTTACGACGGGGGCCGCGGGCGCGCGGGTGCCGGTCGCGACGATCACCGCGGAGGCGGCGGGGTTGCCGGCGGCGGAGTTGGCGCGGCTGCACGCGGGCATCGCGCGCGTGCTGGCGCTGACGCCGGCCGCACTCGATGCGGCGGCGCCGCTCCTCGCGCAGGGGATGAGTTCGCTGCGCGCGGTGGAGCTGCAGTGCCTGCTCGAGGAGGAGTTCGGCGTGCGGCTCGACTACGAGGATTTTTTCGAGCCGTGGTCGGTGAACCGCCTCGCCGCGTTGATCGCGGAGAAGCGCGGCGTCACTCCGCCGGTTGCGCGTGGAGGTTGAGCAGCGCGGCGAGTTGGGCGAGGCGGGCTTCGCCCATCGCGGCGTAGACCGGCACGTAGAGGACGTCGCGCATCGCGCGTGCGGCCTGCGGCGCCGCACGATCGCCGGCGGCGGGCAGCGCGTGCAGGCTGGAGCTGGCGCGCGTGGCGTCGAAGCCCGCGCGCCAGAGGATCGGAAGCAGGGCGTCGGCGTTCCGCACGCGGAGCGGAAACAGCCAGTGCGTGCGTCGGTCGGCGCAGGCGCCGAGGGGGCGCACGGCGGGCACGCGTGCGAGCACAAACTCGCCCGTGGCAGCGCGGGCCTGCACGCGGGCGGCGTCATAGGTGGCGAGGCGCCACGCGAGCATGGCCTGCAACGCGCGGCTCGGACGGTGCCGGATTTTCGCGAAGAAGTCTCCGCCGGCGAAGCCGCGGCCGAGCGCGGTGATGACGTCGTCGGGGTTGCCGCCGCACAGCCGGATCGCGCGGAACAGCGCGCCGTAGCTCCAGGGCGCCTGCACCAGCGTGAAGGCGCCGAATTTCAACAGGCGTCGCGCGTAGAGGCCGTTCGTTTGCGCGGGCCAACGGGCGTGGCGCGCGGACAGGCGGGCGAGCAGGGGCGTGTCGCGGACGAGGAGTATCCCGCCGCCGAAGGCCGTCGCGGTCTTGATCGTGCCGAAGCTGAACATGCGCACGTCGCTCGCGGCGTGGCCGTCGAAGCCGTCCGCCGCAAACGCCTGCGCGCAGTCCTCCAGCACGAGCAGCCCGCGCACGTGCGCCCAGACGAGCAGCGGGTCGAGCGGCAGGCGCGCGCCGAAGAGGTGCGCGACGAGCACCGCCCTCGTGCGCGGCGTGATCGCGCGCGCGAGCGCGGCGGGGTCGGGCGCGAGCGTCGCGGGATCGAGGTCGACGGGCACGGGCACGAGCCCGTGCTCGCGGAGGATCCGGCTCATGTCGGGGATCGTGATGGCGGTGACGAGCACTTCGTCGCCCGTGGTCCAGTTCATTTCGCCGAGGAAGAGATCGAATCCGCTGCGCACGGAGAGGCACACGAGCGCATCCGCCCGCGCGCACAGCAGCGGGCGGCCCGCGCGGTCGCGGGCGGGCGCGCGCGACGCGAGGCCGACGCACGCGAGCAGGCCGCGCCCGAGGTCGCGACCGCTGGCATCGAGCTGCTTGCGGGGGATCATCGCGGGGCGGGATCGGCGGCGGGATCGACGCCCGGCCAGTAGTGCGCGAGGTTCGAGTCGGGGCCGGGGAGAAGTTTCCCGGGGTTGCAGAGGTTGTCGGGATCGAGCGAGGCCTTGAGGGCGCCCAGCACCTTGAGGCCGGTCGGGCCCGTGTGGCGCGCGAGCCAGGGCAGGTGTTCGTAACCGATCGCGTGATGGTGCGAAACGGCGGCGCCGGCCGCGAGCAGCAGGTCCATCGCGAGGCGTTTCACGCGCAGGTATTGGCCGAGGGGATCGTGGGCGTCGCGCGCGGCGGCGAACGTGAAATAAACGCACACGCCCGTCGGGTAGGCGTGGGAGAGGTGGCAGCCGACATAGCCGGGGAACCCGTCGCGCCGCAGCGCGGCGTGCAGGGCGGCGTGAACCTTTTCGTAGAGCGGGAGCACGTCGCGCCAGAGCACGGCGGTCTCGGTGACATCGACCATGCCGCCGTGCCGCATCACGAGATCGCGGAGATAGGGGTAGTCGTATTTGCGGGCGAACCAGGTGTCGCCGGCGCCCTGGCCGGCATCGAAGCCGTTGAGCGAGCGGGCGAGTTTGAGCGCGGCGGAACGGCGGCGAGCGATCTCGGCGGGCGACCCTTCCCAGCCGAGGATCAGCAGGCACGCGCGGTCGAGGCGGAAGCCGCGGACCTTTTGCAGATAGAGCATCACGGCGCGCGTGAGCCAGTGCCGCAGGCCGCCGGACGGGGGCTTGAGGCAGACCCCGAATTCGGTCTCCGCCGGGTTGGAGAGCCGCATCGT
>JBEANZ010000829.1:0-2701 GCA_041165185.1 Verrucomicrobiota bacterium
AACTAAAACAACTCCTACACGACGTTAAGTCATACATCGAATCGACCGAGGTCTCGAACGATGGCGAATGGGGTTCTAGCCGATCACTTGCCGAGTTGATTGAAGCAAAGGCCATGCCGGAAATTTACGCGCGAGTCTTGGCCGCGCTGGCGAACGAATAGCTCATGGACGCCGCCACACAAACGCTCGACCTCGCGATGGATGCCCCAGCGGCGTTCCATGCAGCGTCTGGTTATGCGTTTTCGTGCGTCGTGGCAGACCCGCCTTGGGATTTGCAGATGGGCAAGTCGCGCACGATGAACGGCGCGGTGAAGCGCGGGAAGTGGAATGACCCGGTGCAAGACAACGTGGGCATCGCAGACCTCCAATATCCCACCATGAGCATCGCTGAAATCTGCGCGCTCAAAGTCCCCGCCGCCGATGACGCGCACCTCTACATCTGGACAATCAATCGCTACATCGAGCAGACCTACGCGGTTGCCCGTGCGTGGGGCTTCGAGCCGTCAACGATGCTCTACTGGCTCAAGCAACCGATGGGGCTTGGACTCGGCGGCGCGTTCGTGCCGTGCGTCGAGCCGATACTGTTCTGCCGTCGTGGCAAGCTGCCGTGGAAGAACCGATGCGACCGGAACTGGTGGGGCTGGCCGCGTGGCAAGCACTCACAGAAGCCGGAAGAATTTCAGACCGTCGTGGAGTCGGTGAGTCCCGGCCCATATCTCGAAATGTTCGCCCGCCGAAAGCGTCCCGGCTGGGTTTCTTGGGGCAACGAAGTCACCCCAGGCGTGGAATTGGAGACGCATAACGTCGGCGATCAGCCACGCGCCGGGGACGCTCTTCCGCCGAAGAAATAAAACTCTCTATGACTACTGACTCAAAAATCGAAACGCCGCAGCGCGTTGGTTCTGTGGCGCCTTGGTTCGGCTTCCGTTTCTTCTGCCACCCAAGCGGGCCGGACGGACTGCCTGCGAAATGGTGCTGGACGATCATCGGCTGGAAAAGCTGGGCGCTCCAATGGCACAAGCACACGCCCGTATGCCGCTACGGGCTCTACACAAACCTGCGCGTGCATGGCGGACTCGTGGCCGCGCTCAACCTGCCGCTCCTCGGGGACTTCTCCCTGTGGCGCTGACTGCGTGGCCGAACACTGATTAAGCGACCCGCGGCGCATAACAGTTTCCGCAAATCCTCGCCGAGTAGCTACTTACAAAAAACGGCCCGCGCGCTGCCCCCGCGCCGCCCCTTTCCGCGCACTTCCGCTCTATTCCGCCGCCACGCCATGCCCGTTGACGCACCCGGCCACGGGTGATGGCCGTCACCTCTCCGCATCAACCGACCTCCCTCTCTGATCGGATCACCGAAATGAAGGAGGATCGCGCCTCGAAAATCGCCCTCCGCCAGCAGATCGAGACCCTCGGCCAGACTACCAGCGGCGCCGGCCTCTCCACCACCTTTGTTTCCTATTCGGATCTCTGCGAGCGCATCTCACAGCTCACCGCGCAGATCGACGCCCTCACCGCCCAACTCAACGGCGATGAAGTCCCGACCCCTGGCCTCATCCTCCAGCAATACCGCAGCGGCTACAACTGACGCGCCTCCCATGTCTTCCCGCTCCTCCGCGTCTCCCAAGTCTTCCGCGTCGGCCAAGTCTCGCAAGTCTCCTGCGCCTTCCGCGGCGCTCGCCGCGGCTCCCGCTTCCGTCGCCCTCGCGGAATTTTCCGCCCTCCCCACCGGCTGGAATAACGGCTCCCTTTACCAAGCCGCGCAGACCACGCGCCACCGCGAGTTCTCCGGCGAAGGGCTCTACGGCTCCCGCCGCCCCCAGCACGAAGAGGCCATGCTCCGCCCCTTCGACCGCGCCACCATCATCGCGCGCACGCGGATCATGATCCGCAACAACCCCTGGCTCGCTTCCACCTTCCTTGCCTACGTGCAAGAAGTCGGCTCGCCCACCTATAAATCCACCGCACGCCTCGCCACCCCCGACGAGTCCAACACCTACAACGATCTCCGTGAGACCGTGCTCGGTCGCTTCTTCCGCGACATCGAAAATTCCGCCGATCTCTCCCTCGCCGATGTTATCGAGATCTATCACTACGAACTCAATATCGCCGGGGAGATGTTCATTATTTTCCTGAAGACCGGCGAGGTGCAGCTCATCCCCTCCGAACTCTGCGGCTCCCCCCTCGATGCGCTCGCGCGCGCCAACGCGCTCCCCGTCGGTGCCACCTTCGCCGATGGCACCCCGCTCCCTGCCGGCGCAAGTGAGCGCGATGGCATCGTGCGCGCCGATGGCCGCATCATCGGCTACCGCTTCGCCCAACGCGACGCCCTCACCGGCGCCGTGAATTTTTCCGACCCCGCCCGCTCCACCATCGTCGATGCGCGCTACGTGCGCCACCTCTACGATCCCGACCGCATCGAGCAAGGCCGCGGCGTGCCCCGCGGTGCCACCATCCTCGGCAAGCTCCAAGACCTTTTCGAGACCGGCGATGCCCGCAGCCAACAGGTCAAAAACGCCGCCTGCCTCAGCATGTGGATCACGAAAAACATCGACCCCAACGGCTTCGCCGAATCGATGAAAGGCGCGATGCGAAATAACGCCGTGCAAGATGCCGTCGCCCTGAAGACTGTCGCCGAGCAGCGCAGCGCCTACACGGAGCTGCGCGCCGGGGCCGTGTATTACGGTGCGACCGGCGAGAGT
>JBEANZ010000830.1:0-2994 GCA_041165185.1 Verrucomicrobiota bacterium
GTCGCGCGGAAATACGCGGGGCCGGGCTCGGCGTCGGCGGCGGTGTAGTTCGGCGCGACGGGTGAGACGTTGGTGGCGAGACCGGTCGTCTCGCCGTAGCCGAGGGGCGCGGCGCCGGCGGCCCACGCGGCGTCGGCGTAGGCGGCGGCGGTCCACGGGAGGCCGGCCGCGTCGGCGGCGGGCGCGGCGGCGGGGAGGAGCCATTTCCACGTTTGCCCGGCGGTGAGGACGGTGGTGTTGGCGACGGTGCCAGTGGTCGCGGTGAGCGCGGCGGGGTCGAGCGTGCCGCCAACTTGGCGCGGGTCGGGGCCGTCGATGGTGTAGTAGGTGGTGCCGCCGGCGGGGTTCGGGTTGTGGAGGCGGAATTGGAAACCGGTGGGGACGTTGCCGCCGAACTGCGGCCGCGCGGAAACGGCGTCGAGCAGATCGGTGGGCTTCAGGCGATCGGCGAGGGTGGTCGTGTTCACAACCTGCGGTGAGCCGTCCATCCACTCGAGGCGTTCGGCGATCCAGGATTTCAGCGCGTCGACTTCCTGGCGCCACGTCGTGCGGTTGGCCTGGCCGGTCTGGCCGCCGCCGAACGAGTTTACGCCGAGGTTGGGATATTTCCGGTAGTGCCGCGCGACGGGCACCTGAATGGCCATCGTGGTCGCGTTGGCGGCGTTGACGATGTCGGCGCGGCTGCCGTCGGTGAGCTGCGCGTAAACGGATTCGATGCGGTTGAAGAGCGTGTCGCGCGCGAAGTGCGAGCGGCGCAGCGCGGTCCAGCGGTTCCAGTAGCGGTCGTTGAACTCGGGGTCGGCGTGGAGGCGCGAGTAGTAGGTGTAGTTCGAGCCGGCGACCCACCACTTCGCGCCGAAGGAGGAATTGGAGTAGCCGTAGTTGCTGTTGCCGAGGCTGCGGTCGACGTCCCAAAACGGAAACGCCGTCATCGGGCCGTTGCGGTCCTTGGAAAAGTAATAGCTGAACGTGTAGGCATCGACCTCCTTGCACAGCTCATACCAGAGCGTCTTGTCGAGGAAGCTGCGCTCGTGGATCCATTTGCCGTAGTAGTTCGCGCTGGCGGGATTCGCGAAGTCGGGCGACGCGAGGGCGGTGGTCATGCTGTTGAGCCACGCGATGAGCGCGTTGGCCTGCACGGTGGTGACGGGCTCGGGGTCGGCGATGTCGTAGTCGCGGCTGGAGCCGGGGACGGCGGCGTTGGAGGCGGCGTTGATCTGGCGCTCGTAGGGCGTCTTGTCGTTTTTGAAAATGTAGCCGCCGCTGATCAGCGCGGGCGCGCTCATGCTGTCGTTGAGCTTCGCGATATCGACGCGCTCCTTGCCGCGCGAGGGTTTCTCCATGAGCAGGTAAACGCCGCGGTAGTCGGCGTAGTCGAGCGTGGTGTTGCCCTGGTTGAAAAACACCTCGACGTAGCGGCAGCGGATGCCGGCGCCGGGGCCGTTGGCGTCGAGCATGGCCTGCTGCATGAGGTAATTTCGCATGAGCGATTTGTCCAAGGTCAGGCTCTGCAACACCCAGTCGCTGTTGCTCGGCATGCCGAGGAGCGGCTCGTTGCGATCCTCGTCCTCGTCCTCCTTCCAGAATTCGAGCGCGTAGGGGCGCTCGGCCTGGCCGGAGGAACTCTGGCCGCGCACGTGCGTGCCGCCGCGCACGACGAGATCGGGGGCGTTGGCGAAGCTCGCGCGATTCGTGCCGGGCTTCACATCGTAGATCGCGGCCTGGGTAAATCGATACGGGCGCAGGCCCGCGGGATTCGTGAGGCCGTCAACGTTGCGGAGGTAGCTGTCGAGCACGATGACGGGCAGCGTGCTGCTGAACGGTTGGCCGGAGGCGTTGTAGTTGGTCGCGACGTTGAGGAGCGTAGTGGCGTTGGTGTCGGCGCCGCCGGCGAGCCAGATGAACGCGCGGTTGCCCGTCTTCGACGGCAGGAACCCCGGCGCGAAGACGCGCGCCTTCACGCACGCGCCCGCCGTGATGTCGAGCGGCGCGGTGTAAAGCGTCGAGGTCTCGGTGGGCTCGGCGGTGTTGAGCGTGTAGCGGATTTCCGCGCCGGGCGGCGAGCCGGCGGGCAACTGCAGGCCGAGCGAAAGCGCCGCCGAGATCACCGCGCTCGGCTGATCGGTCTGCGGCACGACGCCGCCCTGAAAAAACACCGGCGCGCCCAGTCGGCGGCCGGCGGCGCGGCGACCGGTGTTGGTCGCGCCCGGCGTTGGGACCTCGAGATAACCGGGCGTCTGCGCCGCGCCGATGCCGCCGAAGGACACGTCGTCCTGTTGCGGGCCGTAGGTGATCGTGTGCGCGACGCTCACGCCGTCGGCGCGCACGAGCGTGAGCGTGCCGCCTTCCTTCTGGAGCGTGAACTGGGTGTGCGGCCGGACGTTGGTGAAACGATTTTTCCCCGAGGCGAACACGATCTGATGGCCGAACGCGGGGATGGTGAGATTCGGCAACGTGTAGCGCACGGGCGGCAGGTTCGCGCCCGTGTAGTCGAGCCGCCAACCCGCGATGCTGACGGCGGCGGCGGTGCCGTTGTAGAGATCGATCCAGTCGGATTTGTCGAGGTCCTCGTCCTCGAGCCCGGTGGTGTTTTCCGCGAGGAGTTCTTCGATGACGACGACGCCCGTGACGACCGGCGCGACCGGCGTGGTGACCGTCGTGATAGCGAGATCGTCGATGAACACGTCCTCGGTCGAACCGCCCGTGGCGGCGTTGAACGCGAAGTTGCAGCCGACCGTCGGGATGAAGCCCGGCGTCGGCAGCCGCGTGAAAATCGCGATGCCGTCGTAGGTGAGATCGAGGCCGGCGGTCGCGTCCCAGTGCAGCGTGACGGTGCGGAAATTCTGATCGTAGGTGAAGTTTCCACCGGGAAGATTGGCGGCGAGGAAGTTGCCGACGCTGTGGGCATCGGCGAATACTTCGATGCTGCGCGGATCGGTGGTGGCGTTTTGAAACGTGTCGAAATTCACCACGAGCCCGTAGGCCGCCACGTGT
>JBEANZ010000831.1:0-4623 GCA_041165185.1 Verrucomicrobiota bacterium
ATCCCCCGGCCCACTCGCTCACGCTCGCAGCTACCAGCCGGAAAATCTCCGGGCCGTGGCGCCCGGCCCGTTACGCGGACGCGACGAACGCGGGAGCGCCCGCCGTCGGCACCGAAACCGCCGCCGCCGCCTTCCCCTCGAGCCGCTGGAGCAACTCGATGTATTCCCACGCGGGCCCGCGCACGCCGCGTTTGCGCAGCTTGCCGATCGTTTCGATGAAGGCGGGGGGCGGATCGCCGACGACCCAGTTGTGGTGTTGCCGGCGGATTTCGGAGAGGCGGCCGAAGAGGCCCTGCACCGTGAAGCCCGGCGCGAGGTAGAACCGCGGCTCCTTGAGATAGTCGGCGGCGGTCTCGCCGTTTTTCTCCGGCGCGAGCTGGCGCCACAGCGGCGTGTCCGGATAGATGCGCATCCCGATCGTCGCGAAGTAGTAGGCGCCGGGGAGCGTGAGCGCGCGCGCGAGGGTTTCCTCGACAGTCTCGGGCGTCTCGCCAGGGCCGCCGAGGATCAGGAAGTGGCTGTAGTGCAACCCGAGCGCATGCGCCGCCTCGCTGGCGCGCTGCACCTCGTCGTAGGTGAAACTCTTCGCGTAGGCCTTGAGCACGGGGTCCGAAAAACTGTCCGAGCCAAACTCCACGTGCCGCATGCCCGCGCGCTGCATGAGCGCGAGCAGCTCGCGCGTGGCGTTGCGCGGGCGCAGGAAACACTCCCACTGCATGTCGACCTTGGCGCGGATGAGCGCCTCGCAAATCTCCACGACGTGGTCCGGGCGCGTGTTGAACACCGAGTCGACGATGAACGTGTATTTCACCCCGAGCGCCGAGAGCCGGCGCATCTCGTCGGCGACATCCTCGCCCGCGCGGTAGCGGCTGCGTTTCCCCTCGATGAGCGGGTAGGTGCAGTAGCAGCACCGCAGCGGGCAACCGCGCTGCGTCTGGATGCCGGGCAGCGAGCCCTGCGCGACGTAGCGCTTGAGCAACGCCTCGTCGTGCAGCGGCTCGGCGGTGAACAGCACGTCGTTCGGATGCGTCGGCAACCACCGCGCCACGCCGTCGGGCCCGCGGTGGTGGAGACCGTTGATGTCGGCGAGTGTGGCGCCCGTTTGCAGCGCCTCGATCAGGCGCAGCAGCGTGCGCTCGCCCTCGCCCTGGATGCCGTAATCGACGCGCGACAGCTCGAAGAGCTCCTTCGGGAAAACGGAAAACGCGCTCCCGCCGAGCACGAGCGGCGCGGCGGTGACGGCGCGCACCCGGTCGCAACACACCACGAGATCCTGCACGAACGAGCGCGGGTTGTGGTATTGCACGTTATCGATGTTGCGCATCGATACGCCCACGAGATCGGGCGCGAAATCGGCGATGGCGGCCTCGAGCGTCTCCTCGCTCATGCGGCCGTCCCAGATGCGCGTGACGTGGCCCGCCGACCGCAGCGCGCCGTCGATGTAGGCGAGCCCGAGCGGGTAAACCGGATAGGGCTGATCGTAGCTGTTGAGGTTGACGAGCAGGACGCGCACGCCCGTCCGCGGCAACGGGCGACGCACGGCGGACGACGGGAAAAGCGGAGCTATCATACGGGTGGTGGGGAGGCGGTGCATGATTCCAGTTCCACGATGGCCAGCGCAGCGAGCACAATTCCCGCCACCGTGACCCCGAGCGCGGCGACGACGGGGATCTGGCTGAGCGCGAGCACGCCAAACGAAGCCGCCGTCGTGAGCGCCGAGAGCCGGATCGAGGGCGGCGGCGCCTCGCCGCGCGCGGCATTCTCCGCCGAAAAAATCGCGTAGTTGTGGCTGAGGCAGACGCCGAGAAACGCGCCGAGCAGGTGAAAAAGATTCAGCGTTTGCCCGGCCGCGCCGAGCACGCCGAACGTGAACAGGCACGCGCCCACCGGAATCGCGAACATCCGCGCGCCGCGCCGCCCGCCGTAGAGCGCGAACACGCTCAGCCCCACCAGCGCGAGCCCCGCCACGCTGAGCCGCAGCGCCGACGCGCGGTAGCGCGCAAAGAGGCGGTTGAGGTTTTCGAGTTGGCTCACGCTCGCGGTGGCCGTGCCCGGCGGCGGCTCCGCGCCGGCCGGATGCGGGGCGAGCGAAACGAACCAGCACGAGTCCGGCGCCACGGAGAACAATGTCGCCAGCGGCCCCCGCAGCGCGCTCGCGAAGCGCCCGACCACCGCGTCGTAGTTCCCCGGCGGGGCGGCGCGCCACGTTTCCCATTCCTCGAAAAACGGCGCGAAGGCCGTCGCGTCGAAGCCGTGCCGCTCGAGCGCCGCGCGCAACCGCGACGCGAATTCGCCGAGCGCCGCGCGCTCCGCCGCGAGCGCGCCCCACGCTTCGGGCGTCGGCACGACCTCGCCCGCCGACGCGAGCGCTTGGCCGGAAAACTGCGCCGTGTGCCACGCGCTGAAACGCGCGAGCGCCGCGCGTGCCGCCGCCGGCGTCGCGCCATGCGTGAGATAGACGGCCCGGTCGGCACGCTCGCCGAAAAGCGCGCGCACCTCGGTGGCCTCCGCGCGCAACGCGGGCGCGGGGATTTCCAATTCGCGGATATCGTCGTGCCAGCGCAGCCGCCACGGCCCCGCCACGGCCACTATCGCGCCGACGGCGAGCAGCAGTTGCGCGAGGCGGCGCGTGCGCCCGGTGACGCTCGGCCGATAGCGCGCAAACGCACGCGTCTCCAGGAACGTCTCGTCGAGCTGGGCGAACCACACGAGCGCCGCCGCGAGCGCGCACAGCAGGCCCGCGCTCACAAACACTCCGAGCTGGCGCAGCAGCGGCAGCTCGGAAAACAGCAGCAAGCAAAACCCAAGGATCGTCGTGAGCGCGCTTGCGAGCAGCGGCTTCAGCAGCCGGCGCGCCTTCGCGCGGTAGGGCTCGCCCGGGCGCGCCGGCGGCTGGAGGAAAAGATAAAACCCGTAGTCGATCGCGACGCCGCCGAGGAGCGAGCCGACGACGAACACGAGCACGTGCACGCGATCAAACGCGAGCGTCGTGGCCATCCACGCGCCGAGCAGCCCGCCGAGCACGACGGGCGCGAGGTGCAACGCCTTGAACATCCGCCGCACGCACAGCGCCGCCACGGCGAGCACGGCCGCGAGCGAAACGAGATTGAGCGTCGAGAGCTCGCCCTCGATCCGGCGGCGGCTCTCCGCGGCGAAGCGCGCGATGGAGGTCCACCGCAAACCCGCCGCCGGCTCAATCGCGCGCGCGGAGGCGAGCGCGCGATCAACGGCTGCGAACAGCGGCGTCTGGCCCTCCTCGCGCAGCGGCGAACCGGCCGCACGCGCCCAGATCAACACGGTGCCCCCGTCCTCCGCCGCGCTCGGATCAAGGCCGCGCACGGCGTCGGCGAGCCGCGGCAACAGTAACAGCGGATCGCGCGGGAGCAGGTTTTGAAATGCCAGCGCCTCGGGTCGCGGGAGAAACGCTTCCAGCTCCACGGCCGTGCGCTCGGCGAGCCACTCGGGCCACGGCCGGGCGTCGCGTTGCGCGGCGTGTTCCCGACGGCGTTCGGCGAGCCAGGCGGGCAGGAGCAGCTCAAACCGCGCGGTCAACAGGTGCGCGCCCAGCGCGTCGCGCGGCGCCGGATCGCGGAGGAGCCACGCCTCGGCGACCGCAGGCGACGCGCGCAACGCGGCGACAAACGCCTCGGCCGCCGCGACGCCGCGCGGACTCCCCGCGGGCACCGCGAGCGCGCACAGCGCGATCCGCGAGCGCTGCTCGGCGGCGAGCGAGCGCACGAGCGCCAGCTCCGGCGCGCGCTCGCCCGGCGGGATGAGATCGAGGACGTCGGTGGAGATTTTCCGCGCGAAGTCGGTCGCGACGAACCACGCGAGCCCGGCGGCGGCGCCGAGCGCGAGCAGGATTCGCGCGAACCGTTTTTGCCGGGGCGGTTCCATCCGGCGTCAGCGGAAATAGCGCCTCAGCGCGGCGGCCGTGAAAATCACGCCCGTGTCCGTGGCGGTGATTTCGATTTCCACGCGTTGCTTTTCTGTCTGACGGATCTCGAGGCGGCGCACCTCGGTGTCGCGCCCGACGATCGTCACGCGGCCGAGCGCGCGGCCCAGGGCCTCGTCGCGCGGCACGAGATCGAGGCGCCAGTCGGCGCCGTCGCGCGCGCCGTGCAGCGTGAAGAGCCGGGCGAGTTCGCCGTGGTCGAAACGCAGGATCGGGCCGAGGGCGGCGCCGAGCGCGGTGGCGCGCGGATCGGCGGGGAGTTCGCGGTCGCGGCCGGCGGCGTCGCGGAGCACGAGCCCGCGCGCATCGGCGATCAACGTGCGCTCCTCGGGGCGCGCGTAGTGAAGGCTGAGGCCGTGGTCGGGCGCGAGGCGCAGTTCACCGTCGAGGACGATGGGCTCGCGTCGAAACGGAAACCAGCGGCGCTCGGTGACCCGCGAGACGAGCGCGCCGCGACCCGCGAGCGCGGCGAAGAGCGGTTGCCACGCGGGATCGGCGGCGACGGCGAGGAGGGGCGGGCCGGGCTCGGCCGGGGGCGCGGCGCGACCGTTCGCGAGGGCGAGCGCGGCGAGGGCGAGCGGGGCGAGGAGGCGTTTCATGCGGGACGACGGGCGGCGCGGCGCCGGCGCCAGACGGAGGGCCAGCACCACACGAGCAGCTCGGTGAGC
>JBEANZ010000832.1:0-3269 GCA_041165185.1 Verrucomicrobiota bacterium
TCCTCGACGGCTACCCACTGGAAACAGCGCGGAGCTCGAAAATTCAGACGACCGGTCCTGATTCATTTTCTTTTTTTGCGCCTCTTGCGCTTTTTGTGGCCAACCAAAACTGCGGAAACTCGGCCTACTTCAACGCCGCGAGGGCCGTGAACGCCGCGGTCATTTCCGGCGAGTTGGGTGCGAAGACGGTGAGCCCGCCGCGTAGCGCTTGCGCGACGAGGCCGCCGAGGATCGGGGGGATGCCGTCGAGATCGGTGGTGGCGCCGAGTTGCGTCGCGGCGGTGCCGAGGCCGCCGGCGAGGACGGTGGCGAGGAGTTGTTGGAGTTGCGCGGCGGGTTGCGGCGCGGTGGCGGCAGCACCGGCGCGCGCGACGGCGAAGAGCGTCTCGCGCGCGGTCTGCACGAGGAGGCGGCCGGCCCACGCGTTGGCGGGCGAGAACGCCTGTTGCACGGCGGCGACGACGGCGGTGGCGAGGTTGCCTTGCGCGCCGGCGTAGATGCGCGGGTTGCGCGCGACGGCCTCGATCGCGGCGGAGGCGATCGCGGCGGCGTCGGCGGCGGTGAGTTGGCCTTGGCCGACGAGGCCGGCGAGCTGCGTCGCGACGGCGGTGACGACCGGGCCGAAGGGTTTCGCCGCGAGCGTCGGATCGGCGGCGAGCGCGGTGAGCGCGCTGCGCACGGCGGTCTCGCCGACGGTGCGCGCATCGAGGCGCGGGAGCGCGGCGACGGCGGTGAAGACCGCGCTCACGAGCGTGACCGGGAGGCCGGTGCCGTTGACGATGAGGTTGGGATTTTTTCCGACGACGCCGATGGCGTCGCGCAGGAGCGCGTCGGCCGCCTCGGCGGTGAAAAGTTTTTTCGCGGTGAGTTGCTGCGCGGAGAGCGCGGCGGCGGCGAGGAAATCGCGGAGCCACGGTTTGCCGGCGAGGCCGGGGAGCTCGCCGGGGTTGGCGGCGACGACGCCGATGGCGGTGTCGGCGAGTTGGTAGAGCGTTTCGCTGGAAAGGAAGCCGGCGTTGGGTGTGGTTGAGAGTTGTTGGACGAGGGCGGTGAGCACGCCGTTGAGCAGCGGCTGATTCGGATTGAGGAGCACGGCGCCGTGGCGGTCGAGCGAGGTGAGGCCGGCGCGCAGGAGATCGCCCCAGTGATTTTGGAAAAACGCGCCGAGGTCCGGGCGCGTCTGATCCTGGATGAACGGCGCGGCGGCGGTGAGCACGTCGGCGGCGACGAGTTGAAACGGCCCGGCCTGATCGGCGGAGAGTTTGGCGCTGGCGACGAGCAGTCCCTTCGAGAGGAAGAGCGGCACGCCCTCGCCCTGGATGAGGCCGAGGAGGAAGTTGTCGGGGTTCGGCGCGGCGGCGCGCGCGGTGGCGAGGGCGTCGAGCACGCCGTCGAGCCAGGGGTTGTGCGCGGGGAGTTTCCCCGCGACGTCGAGCGCGGAGTTGAGCGTGATTTTCAGCGCGGTCTGGAGGAGTGGGTTCCACTGGTCGAAGCTCGCCCAGTCCGGTTGCGCGAACCGCTGGAGCACGGACTGCACGATGCCTTGGAGCTTCGGATCGCGGACGATGAGGGCGGTGTTGTCGGCGCCGAATTCGAGGAGCGTATCGGCGACGGCGAGCGCGATGCGCGCGGTGTAGCTGACCTGTTGATCGGTGGGGCCGGCGGCGAGGGCGAGCGCGGCGATGCGCACGCCGGGGTCCGTCCAGTCGAGCCCGGGAAACGCGGCCTGCAACTGCGCGAGGTAGGCGGCGTCGGGCGAGACGATGAGCGCGCTGGCCTGGTCGGGAAAATATTTCGCGAAGAGCGCGTCGAAATTTTGATCGGGTTGCGCGACCTGCGCGACAAGCGCCGCGCGATCCGCGCCGAACGGATCGGGCGACTGACCGGCGGTGGCGGCGAGCGCCTGCTGGACGAGGGCGATCTCGGCGAGGGCGTTGCCGAGGCGGACGGTCGGCATGCCGAGCACGAGCGCGGATTGGACGGCGGTGCGTTGGGCGAGGAGGCCGTCGATGCGCCCGCGCAGCTTGATGAGCTGCTGGACGCCGGAGAGGACGAGGGAGGCGGTGCCGGGGAGGAGCATGGGCGATAACGGACAGGCGGGCCGCGGTCGCGCAACGCATATCGTCCGGCGCGGCGGATTCGGGCGTGACACTGGCCGGCAATATTCCGCACCCTCCACGCGTGCTCGCGCCCCCCGACGACCTGCTCCGTTATCAGTTGGCCCAACTACATCGTTGCTACCTCTCCGTGTCGGCCGGCGCGCTGGCCGTGAACGCGACGAGCCTGCGGCCGATCGCCCCGCTGCCGGCGTGGTTACCGCCGGTGCAGGCGGCGCTGACGAAGGCGCAGGACGCGGCGGAAAACTGGCTGCAAACCATCGGGGCGCGCAGCACGGCGGAGCTCCCGGAGGCGTTCATTGCGTTTTCGAGCCGCCTCACCGCCGAGGCCGAGACGATTCGGAGCGGGAAACCTGACGACGCGCAGTTCGCGCTCGCGCGGCTGGCGCAGATGGCGACCGCCAACGCCGCAAACGCGCAGGCGCATTTCGCGGAGGCCCAGGCCTACGCCGCCGCCGTGCGCGCGTTGCGCCCGCAGGTCGAGGGCGCGATCACGCAGGCGGCGACGGAGGCGCAGGCTGACGAGGCGCAGCTGATCGCGTTGCGCAACAGCATCGGGGTCCTCCTCGGCAAACTCAGCGCGCAAGGCGTGAGCCTCGACGACTCCTACAAGGGGATCGCGACCTCGACGGCGAACATCGGCATCGCGGTGATCACGTTTTCCTTCGCGGCGACGGCCGGCGCGGCGACGGTGCCGTTCGTGGGTCTCGCGATGGCGGCGGCGACGCTGACGTGGGACTCGATTCAAAACGCGTTGACGGATGCCTCGGTCATGTCGGAGCTGGCCGAGGTCGGGCGGCTCCAAGGCCAGCTCACCGTGGTCGGGCAGCAGCTCGCGGCGTTGCACGGCATCGGCGTCGTGCTGCAAAACCTCGACCACGCCATCACGTCCGTCGGCGCGGCCGTCGACCTTGCGCCCGTGTGGCACGACACCGCGGCGCGGGTCGGCGAACTCCGCGACTCGCTGCAAATCCCCGGCCTCGATCCGCGCCAGCTCCCCGCGATCCGCGACTTGGAGCAGGCGGTGGCGACGTGGAAAAACGCCGCGACCTGGGCCGGGCGCCTGCAGCTGGCCGCCGTCGGCCGCGGCCCGGCGTGGACCGGCGATCTCGCGACCGTGGCGCGGGCGGGACGCGCGGGACCATGAGCGCG
>JBEANZ010000833.1:0-10895 GCA_041165185.1 Verrucomicrobiota bacterium
TCGCGGTGGCGAGCGCCTCGCGGTCGGCCTGCGCGGAGGCGAGCGCCGTTTTCGCCTGCTCCAGCTCGGTGCGTGTCTGCGCGAGCGCGGCGGCGTCGGCGGGATTCGCCGCGGGTTGCGCAGACTGCGCGGCCAGCCGTTTTTCGAGCGCAAGTTTGCCCAGCGCGAACGCGTCGAGCTGCTTGCCGGCGTCGGCGAGCGATTGCTGCAACTGGGCGACGCGGGCGTCGGTTTCGGCCAACTGAGATTTTGCGGCCGCGAGTTGGGCGGCGAGTTGCGCGGTGTCGGCGGCGGGCGCGGGCGTCGAAGCCGGCGGAGGCGCGGCGGCGAGGCGGCGGTTTTCGTCGGCCAGCTTCTGGTTCTCCGCGCGCAGGTCGCCGAGCTGGCGCGCGAGATCGGCGAGTTTGGCTTCGTCCGCCGCGGCCGGGGCGGCGGCGGCACCGGACGCGGGGGCGGACTTGCCGCCGCCCTCGCGGCGAAGCCGGGTGAGCTGCTGGTTGAGGTCGGACAGCATCACGGTCGAGCGGCGCACCTCGTCGTTGAGGCGGGCGTTGTCGGCCTGGAGGCGGGCAACGCGCGGATCGGCGGCGCCGGGCGTGGTGGGCGTCGCGGCGGCGGCGGCGCTCTCCTTGGCCTGCCTGAGCTCGGCGGCGAGATCGGCGGTGCGTTTCTCGACGTCGGCGCGCTCGCGGCGGAGCACCTGCTCGGCGGCGGCGAGACGGGAATTTTCGCCGCGCAACTTTTCGACTTCGGCGGTGTCGGCGGCGAGCGCCTGCGCGGCGGCCGAATCGGGCACGGAGGCGGCAGCGGGAGCGGGCACGACAGCCGCAGCTGCAGCGGCCGCGGCGGCGGACTTGAGGCGCGCGTTTTCGGCGACGAGTTGGGTGGCGGCTTCGCGGGTCTGGTCGAGGTCGCGCTGGAGGACGGCGGCCCGCGCGGCGAGCTGCTCGCGGGCGGGGGCCTCCTCGGGTTTCGGGACGGTGGCGAGTTGTTTTTCGAGCGCGGATTTTTCCTGCGCCAGATTCTGCGCGCCGGCGGCGAGGCGGGCGCTCTCGGCGCGCGCGGCGGCGAGGTCCGACTGCAGCGCGGCGAGCTGCGCCTGAAGCGCGGACGTATCGGCGGCGGCGACCGCCGGCCGATCCGCGACCGCGGCCGCGACGGCGGTGGCGGCAGGCGCCGCGGCAGCGCCGGTTACCTGAGCGCGGAGCTTGGCGAGCAGACCGTCGGCGGCGGCGAGTTGAGCCGCGTCAAACTGTTTCGCGACGAGATCGCGGCCGGCGGGTTTGGCGCCGTTTTCGGTGGCGAGGGCGAGCCACGCGTAGGCCTGGCCGAGGTCGGCCGTCACGCCGCGGCCCTCGGCGAGCATGATGCCGAGATTGTTTTGCGCGGGCGCGAAATTTTGCAGCGCCGCCGCGCGATAGAGTTCCACGGCGCCCGCAAGATCGGCCGTGCCGCCGCGGCCTTCCTCGAGCATGAGCGCGAGGTTGTAGGTGGCGCGCGCGTAGCCCTGCGCGGCGGAGAGGCGATACCATTTTTGCGCGGCGGCCTCGTCCTTGCCGACGCCGCGACCGAGCTCGTAGGCGAGGCCGAGGTTGTATTGCGCCTCGGGGAGATTGCGGTCGGCGGCCTGGCGAAACCACAGCGCCGCCTCGAAGAAATCCTGCTTCAGGCCCGTGCCCGTCGCATACATGTTGCCGAGGTTGAACTGCGCGGGCGCGAAGCCCTGTTGCGCGGCTTTTTGGTAATAACCCGCCGCCTTCGCGAGGTCCGGCGCGACGCCGCGGCCGAGCTCGTGCATCATGCCGAGATTAAACAGCGCGGGCGCGAAGCCCCGCTCCGCCGCCTGCGCATAATAGCGGAGCGCCTCGGCGGCGTTTTGCGCGACGCCCTGGCCGTTGGCGAGGGCGTTGCCGAGGGCGTTGAGCGCCTCGGGGTCGCCCTGCGCGGCGCGCGCCTGGAGGGTGGCGAGGTCGACTTGCGCCGCGCGCGGCGTCGGCACCACCGGTCCCAACGCGAGCAACGCCGTCGCGATCAGCGCGCGTTGGCGCGGGGTGAGGATCGAGGGAGGACGGGGCGACGGGACGGAATTACGCACGGTTCGCAGTTAAGGTGAAAACCCTAGACGGAAGCAAGGCGGCGTCTTGCATCCCGTGGATGATCTTCTTGTCGGGCGGGCAGAACGTCGCCAACGCCCCCGAGAGCCGCGCCTTCCCCTCGACCACGAAGTAATACGGGCACAACCGCAACCGCCCCGCCCGCAGCGTCGCGGCCGGTGCGACGCCGCCGGTCGCGGCGGCGCCAGTCGCGTCAGCGCCGGTCGGGGCAACGCGATCATAGACCGAATGCTCGAGCCGGCGCGGTTTCCGAAACACCTGCAACACGTGGAGGTTCGTCGGCGCGAGCGCGAGCGCCTGCTCGACGGCCGCCTGCCACTCCTCGCGCGAACAGTCGCTCCCCAACACGACGCTGCGCGCGCCCCACGCGGTCTCGTGGTAGCCGGAGATTTTCACGATGAGATCGCGTTCCTTTTGCGAGGCGGCGGCGAGGTCGCGCCAGTCGTTGAGCGCGCGGCCGCCCACGCGCGGGCCGTCGAGCACGGCCCCGGGCGGCAACGGCGCCGGATCGATGATCCAGGAGGGAGGGATCAGGGCGCGGAGGAGCTTCAGCGTGCCGGCGCCCATTGCCTCGGCCCAGAATTCCTGCAACCGGTGGTGGTGGAACAGCGCGAGGGCGAGTTTCTCCTCCTGAAACGGCCGCATCGGCGGCGCGATCGCGACCTCGCCGGCGGCCCAAGCCTCGAAGAAAAACCGCTCCGTCCGCACGTTCGCCAAGTCGAACAGCTCGAAGAACCGGTAGATCACGTCGATTTTCTCGGGGTTGCCGCCGGCGTCGAAGTAGAGCGAATTTTCCAGCGGAAACACATCCTCGGGCCGCAGGCAAAACACGCGTTGGCCCGCAAGTTGGAGCTGGTGCGCGAGCCACTCCATCTCGGGCCGGTAGGTCGCGGCCTCGTCGCTCACGACGAGCGCGATGAGGGGATTGCGCACGCCGGGGCGCAATGCGGCGAGCGCGGCGTGGAAATTTGTCACCATCGCATCGCCCGCGCCGAGGATCGGGTCGGGCGCGGCGGCGTCGGCGTAGAGGCGGTTGAGAAACGCCGTGAGCCCGATGCCGCCCGGCACCGAGTCGAGCTCCGTCAACACGAAGCCCTCGTCCGTCAGCAGCAAATCCGGGCGCAACACCGGCGGCAGCGCGCCGCGGTTGCGCGGATCGCGCGCGTGCGCGATCAGGGCCGCGGGTTTGCCACGGTCGAGGTAGTCGGCGACCCACGGCGCGAGCAGGGGTTTGTTGCGGAGGAGATTTTTCCCGGCAGCCGAGCGCAGATAGAGCGTCTCCAGCGCCTGGTGAAACTCGAGGCACGCCGCGCCGATGGCTTCGAGCTGCCCGGCCTGCTCCGGGGTGAGCGGCCACGCGTCCGGCGAGAGCTGCCACGTCTTGTCCTCGAAGAGCGGCTGCGCGGCGAGCGCGGCGCGGAGGGTTTCGTGGGCGAGCGGCATGGCGGAGGGCGGGAGAGTGAAACGCCCGTCCGCCGTGGCAAGCCGCTGTCGGGGATTTTTCCCGGCGCGGGGCCGGACGCGCACCTCAGCGCAGCGCGCGATCAATTTCGGCGACGAACGCCTTCAGCAGGAGCGTGCTCCCGATGACGCCGGCGGGCGTGGGTTGCATCGTTTTCGGCGTGTGATCGACGGCTTGCATCATCCCGCCAATCAGCGCCTCCACGAAGCCCGGTTGCGGGCCTTCGGCGAGCCAACCCTGCGCACGGTCCTTGCTGAAGGCGGCCACCTCGCGCAACCGCGCCTCTTCACTCGCCACGGCCGCCGCGATCGCGTTGAAGCGCAACGCCGGCCGCGCGCCGGCCGGCACGAGCGCAAACCATACCTGCAACACGAACGGCACGCAGAACGAAAACTCGTCCTCGCTCATCCGCGGCTCGGCCACCTCGGCCAGCCCGTCGATCAATCCCGGGCTCTCGGCCTCGATCACTTGCAACGCCTGGCTCGCGAGCTCGAAGCTATCCACCGCCGCCTGCAGCCGCTCGACCGATTTCGCCATCGTCAACGGCCGCGCCGGCAGCGGCCCCGGATCGGGTCGGCGAAAATTGGCGGGCAGCGGCACGACCTCGTCCGCGTCGTCGTCGTCCCCGGCGGCGAAGTCGTCGGGATTGCCGGCCTCGTCGCCCGGCGGCGCGCGCCGCGGCGGCGCCGGGAAATCGAGTTCGGCGAGCCCGAGTTCGCGGATGAGCCAGTTGATGTCGTCGGCGCGGCCGGAGCGGAGATTGTCCACATCGTGCCGGCGCACGTGCGACTTGATCAGCTCGACGAGCTGCGGGCGCAGCCGGGCGTCCGCCGCGGCGGCGCGCGGGGTCTGGCCGCCGAGCGCGGGCACGGGCAAATCGGCGAAGTCCCGCCGGTGCTGTTGCATCAGCTCCGCCTGATGGTCCTCGATCGAGACGCCGGGCTCAGGCAGCGGCACGACCGAGGTCGAAAAGTCGAATCGCTCCGGCCCCTCCAGCAACGACGGCGGCACCAGCGCGACCTCCGCCGCCGGCTGCCGCGACGCCAACTGTCCGCCGATATCGTCGCGCCGCTCGGTGGAAAACACCGCCTTCTCCCCGAGGCGCGCCTCGAAGCGCCGCCGCAAGTCCGCGAGCCGCGCCGCGCCCATCCCCTCCACGCGCATCCGATCACGGGCGAGCATTACGCGGCCCAGCACGCGCCGACCGGTCGGCGGCAGGTCGGACTGGAATTCGGCCTTCTCGTTGGACGACGCAAACCACACGCGTGCCTCGGTGAAGCCTTCACCGCGTTCCTTTTCGCTGAGCGCGTCGTTCGCCACGTCGGACTCGGCGTCCAGCGCGGCGCGGCATTTCGTGAACGGCGCCGCGAGCGTGTAGGTCGCGGTGCCCCACTGGGCGTCCATCCGGGTGAACATCAGCCGCTGCCGCTCGCGCACCGTCGCCGCAATCGCCCGGTCCATGCGCACGAAATTTTCCGCCAGCCAACGGGGCTGCGCCGCCGGATCCGCCGGGCCGCCGAGGTGCGCGACGCACGCGCGCACCGCCTCCACCGGCCGAATCGAGCCCAAATCCGGCACTTCGATCGCGGTGCCCGACGACCGCCAGAAATGCGGCAACGGATAAATCCAACCGAGCAACACGTCGAACCGACCGACGCGCGCCGCCATGCTCCGATCCACGAACCGCATCGCCGTCCCCGCCGGATCGAAAAGATCGACGACGTCGATGCGCTGGTCGTCGCGCACGCACCGCACCTCGAGCAACGCGAGGCGCATCCGCATCTTGCCGCGTAAAAAAACGCGCTGGTCGTTTTTCAGCCCGGCTAGTCCGGCGCGCTCCCAGCGCTCGGCCACCGTGGTCCCCGCGGCATCGCGCGCGAAAAACAGCTCCCACACCACCGTCGCGTGCATCGCGTGCGGGGATCCGCTCGCGTCGGCCGCGCGCAGGCGGTCCAGCGCGACGGGTGCGTCGCTGGCCAACCGCTTGAACGTCACCAGGTCGAGCGCGTTCTCGGCCTCCAGCAGCGCGGAATAGTTCGCGGGCGCGAACGGGTTGAACGCGCAGTCCGCCGGACACGCGTAGCGCCCGTGACGATGTTCGCCGCATTCGGCAGGGGAAATGTCGCGACCGGCCGCCGGACACGCACGAAGCTTCTTGGATTGGCCCACGGGGGGGGAGAAAGGCGGAAGGGCTGAAGGACTGAAAGGCTGAAATCGGAACATGCGCCGCACGCGGAGTTTTCCGTGGTGGTCGAAGCCGAAGAAGAATTGCGCCCAGAGCCACGCCGAGAGCACAGAGCAGCACCGAAAAATTCCCGGGGAGTGCACGCGTCCCGCGTGCTGGTGTCGGCGTCCCGCCGACACCTCCGACCGTCCTCGGCGAGACGCCGAGGACAGCCTGCGAGACGCAGGCGCTCCCCGGGAAATTTTCCGACCCCGAGTTTGATCCCTAAATCGCAACGACCTCCCGGCCCCGCCCGCCAGTCCGTTTCAGCCTTCAGTCCTTCAGTCCTTCAGCCTTTCCCTCCCCTACTCCTCCATCTGGATTTCCTTGTTGCGATGCCGCGGCGAGCCGGCGCGCAGCCACGCGTTGACGAAACGATCGAGGTCGCCGTCGAGCACGCCCTGCGTGTCGCTCGTGCTGATGCCGGTGCGCAGGTCCTTCACCATCTGGTAGGGCTGCAAGACGTAGCTGCGGATCTGACTGCCCCAGCCGATCTCGCCCTTCTCGCCGTAGAATTTGTCCATCTCGGCGCGCTGCTCGTCCTGCTTTTTTTCGTAGAGCCGCGACTTGAGGACGTTCAACGCCGTCGCGCGGTTCTTGATCTGCGAGCGCTCATTTTGGCAAACGACGACAATGCCGCTCGGGATGTGCGTGAGCCGCACGGCGGAGTCCGTGGTATTGACGCCCTGGCCGCCCTTGCCCGACGAACGGTAGACGTCCACGCGGATCTCGCCCTCGGGGATCTCGATTTCGATTTCCTCGGTGATTTCGGCGACGACATCGACGGCGCAAAACGACGTGTGCCGGCGCTTGTTGGAGTCGAACGGCGAGATGCGCACGAGGCGGTGCACGCCGCGCTCGGCCTTGGCGTAGCCGTAGGCGTTTTCCCCGCGGATGAGAATCGTGGCTTTGCTGATGCCGGCTTGGTCGCCGTCCTGCACATCCTGGAGCTCGACCTTGAAGCCGCGGCGCTCGGCCCAGCGGTTATACATGCGAAACATCATGTCCGCCCAGTCGTTCGCCTCGGTGCCGCCCGCGCCGGATTGGATGGAGAAGATGGCGTTGTTGCGGTCGAACTGACCGTTGAGGAACGACGAGATTTCGAGCGCATCCAACTCGGTGCCCAGCGCCGCCACGGTGGTCTCGAGTTCCTCCGCGTAGAGCTCGCGCTCGGCGGGCGACGCGGCCTCGACGAGCTCGACCATGACGCCGAGGTCGTCGATTTTTTTCTGGAAGGCGACGACGGGGAGGACGGATTTTTTCAACCCGTTGAGCTTGGCGATGTGCTTCTGGGCGCGGTCGTTATTTTGCCAGAAATCCGGTGCGCCCTGCTGGGCGTCGAGCGCCTCTATTTCCCGCTGCTTTTGATCGCAGTCAAAGAAACCTCCATAGGTGGCCGGCGCGCTTCTTGATGTTCTCGATGTGGTTGAAAGTCTCGGGTGCGATCATGGTGAACGGTCATAGCCGCAAGGAGCGGCGCGCGGCGCAAGCGGGAAAACCCGGCGCCGGAAAAACGCCGCGCCGGCCGTCGGCGCACTTCGCCGTAGCCTTACCGTGGGAACCGGTTCTGCTGAGCGGAGGGGTTCACCCGCCACCTTTGCCCCCCGGCCTTCCCTCCATGAAAACTCCCGCCGCCACCGCCTCCCTCGCCCCCGTCGTCCGGCCCGCGTGGGTCGTCGGTTTCGTCGGCCATCGGCTGGGCATCGACGAGGCGCGGCTTGCGCCGCTCGTCACGGCGGAGCTGCGGCGGTTGCGGGACGCGGTCGCGGCCGCGGGCGGCGAATTGCATTTCTACGCGAGCGTGGCCGACGGGGCCGACCTGCTGGCGCTCGATGCGGCCGCGGCGCTCGGGCTGGCCCAACATGTCGTCCTGCCGATGCCGGAGGAGGATTTTCTGCGGCCGTTTCATTCGCCGACCGGCCGCGCGCGCGCGAAAGCGCGGCTTGAGGCGATTCGCGCCGAGCCCGGCCGGCACACGTGGCGCGTGGCGGCGACGTCGCTGGCGGTGCCGGCGGCGTATTTCGAGGCGGATGTCGGCATCGTCGAGGCGTGCGATGTGTTGCTCGCGGTGTGGGATGGGAAACCCGAGGGCGGCCTCGGCGGCACCGCGCAACTGGTCGCGCTGGCGCGGGCCCAGCGGCGGCCCATCGTTTGGATTCATCGCGACACGGGCGAAGTGACCCGCGAAGGCTTCGCGGCGGACTGGCCCGCCCCGGATGCGAAGCTCCAATTTTTCGCCGCGAAGGGCATCGTGCGTATCGTCGCGTCGGCGGACGCCGCGCCGGTGGACGCCGACGCCAGCGTGGCCGAAAACCCCGCCGTCTCCGGACGAATCAAGGCCCGCCTCTCCGGGCTGGCCAATCCCGACGCGGCGCGGTTTCGCGTGGCCATCGGGATGTTCAGCATCTTGAGCGCGCTGGCGACCGTGGTGGGCGCGTTGGCGGGACTGCTGCCGGGCGCGACGGCGGGGCAGCAAGCGGCGGGACTCCTCGTGTATGAGGTGGAGTGGGTGCTGCTGATGGCAGTGCTCGTGTTCAAGCTCCACCGCTGGCGCAAACAGCTGCGCAACGAGTGGATTGACGCCCGGTTCGGCGCGGAGCTTTACCGCGGCCTCAGCACGAGCCAACCGCTGCTCGACCCGCTCCATCCGCCGGTGGCCGCGCTGCGGCCGGAGTGGCGGCGATATGCGCTCACCCTCGGGCTGCTGCTGCACCGGGAGCGCGCGCCGGGTTTTGCGTTTGCCACGTTTCGGACGGCCTACCGGGACCAGCGCTTGACCGACCAAGCCGCCCATTTCGCGAAGACCGCCCGCACCTCGCGGTGGAAATCCCGCGCGTGGGAGCTCACGACCGATGCGACCATCGTCGGCGCGGTCGGGATGATCTCGCTCGCCTACGTCAACCGCGCCTGGGTGCTCCGCTGGCAGGAGGCCTACGGCCTCGTCGGCGTGACGCTGGTCGGGCTGCTGCCGGTGCTGTTGCCGGCGATGGTGAGCCTGGCCTCCGCGCTGCCGCTCATCCTCGACGACGACCGGCGCGCCGCGCGCTACCCGGAAATCGCCCGCCGGCTCGCGGCGCTCGCGGTCGAGGCCGACCACCAGCACACCGAGGGCAGCCTGCGGCGGTTCGTGGCGGCGACGGAGGCGTTGCTGCTCGACGAATTGCTCGAGTGGTATTCGGTCACGAGCCGGGCCGACTCGAACTGAGTCGCGGCGGTGCGGCTGGGAGCCGAGAGCCAGAGCCAGAACGATGCGGCAACAAATCACAGATGGACACAGATAGACACGGATTCAGACGCACCAACGTCGCGGCGGGTGAGTTGCCGCCAGACTCCGTTTGGTGCGGACGGAGAGAACTCAGCCGGGTTCATGCAGTTGAGAGCTGAGAGCCCGGTCCTCGGAGCATGGGCTCGGATCCGGAGGCGTCCTGACGGAGTTCACCGTTTGGTTTTGCTCTCAGCTCTCGGCTCTGAGCTCCCGACTGAATCGTTCCGACTCAGCATGACCGGGAATTCCTCCGGCATCTGTGTTCATCTGTGTCCATCTGTGGTTCACCTGAATCGTTCCAGCTCAGCTCTGGACTCTCAGCTCTCAACCGCATGAGTTCAGCTCAGCGCTCAACACCGAGCGCCCACCCATCATGAGCCCACCCTACCCCCTCGCCGACTGGAGCCGCCTCTCCGCGGAGCCCGACTTGCCCGTGCCGTTGCCCGGCGGCCTCACGCTGCTCGTGCGGCGCATCCCGCGCGGGAGCTTCGTCATGGGGGCGCGCGGGGAGAGCGCCGACGAGGAGCCGCGGCATCGCGTCGTGTTGCCACATGATTTTTGGCTGGGGAAATTCGTCGTCACGCAGGCGGAGTGGCGCGCGGTCGCGGCGCTCGATGCGGCGCTCACGCGCGAGCCCGGCCTCGACCCGAGCGACGAGCGCAACACGGGCGACCGCCGACCCGTGACCGATGTTTCGTGGGACGATGCGAGTGCGTGGTGCGAGGCGCTCACGCGTGAACTCGCGCGGCTCGAGCGCCCGCCGGAATTTCTCGCCGGCCTCACCGCGCGGCTGCCGACGGAGGCGGAGCGGGAGTATGCGTGCCGCGCCGGCACGGAGACGGAGTATTACTCGGGCGACGGCGAGGCGGCGCTCGCGGAGGTCGCGTGGTTTGGCGAGGACTGGGAGCGCGGCGCGCACGCGGTGGACGAGTGCGTGGGCGGGCGACCCGAGCGGCACCCGGCGGGCTTGTGCGGGATGCACGGCAACGTGTGGGAGTGGTGCCGCGATGTTTATCGCGATAGGGAAAACGTTTACCGGCGCCGCGTGGACGGCGCTCCGGCGGTGGAGGAAATTTTGCGCGAGGGCGAAGAGGGCAAAGATGATCGCCAGCTTCGCGTGATGCGCGGCGGCTCGTGGGGCTTCTCGCCCTGGGGTTGCCGTTCGGCCTGTCGCAGCGGGAGGGAGCCCGACTACCGCATCAGGAGTCAGGGCTTCCGCCTCTGTCTGGCCCCCGGTCCGGCGGAGCCCAAAGAAAAACCAGAAGAGGAAAGGCGCAGCCCAGACCGGGAGACGGAGGGCGAGGGACGAGCCCGGAGTCGGACGGGCCGGGCGGAGCCGGGCGCGGGAGATTTTGCGTGGGAAAACTACACCCTGCCGGCGAAGCCGGCCGAAAAATAATTTTTCCGACGACCTGACCACCCGATGAACTACCGCGTCTTCCAATACGCCCTGCCCGCGCCGCCGCTGCTGGAGGAGAGCATGGGGCGGTGCCGCTCCGGCACCTTGGACTGCGGTGACTTGTCACCGCTTTCGACGAAGCGACTTGTCGCTTCGCCAAAAGAATAACGTGCGCCCCGGAGCACGCGCGCCACGGGCGACAAGTCGCCCGGCAGACAAAGCGGCGACAAGTCGCCGCAGTCCAAGGTCGGAATTCGCCCAAGGTTTGGAACCCGTCGAGGGTTCGGAGGCAGTGTAGGGTTCGGAGCCGCTGCGGCGGATAAATGATGGGGTCCGTGCCGCTCCGGCACCTTGGACTGCGGTGACTTGTCACCGCTTTCGACGAAGCGACTTGTCGCTTCGCCAAAAGAATAACGTGCGCCCCGAAGCAC
>JBEANZ010000834.1:0-3610 GCA_041165185.1 Verrucomicrobiota bacterium
GACGTGGGATCATTCGCACTTTGCTGTCTCGAAACACATGATGCCCGCCGACTACTCCGCGCGGCTGCTCGTCTGGCCCAAATTGATCCAAGCCTCGCAGATGTTTCACCTGCGGCCGTTCAACAGCCAGCATTGCCAGGTGCCAGTCACCAACGGCCGCGGCGCCCTCACGCCGGAGTTCCGCGACTACCTCGTATTCGTCGAGGATTTGTTCGCGTGCTGGCTCGCGGGCCCGCGGCCCGGCGGCGAGCTGTGGGTGTGCCCCGAGCTCGGCCTGAGCCACGGCTACCACGTGAGCACCAACCCGCCCGTCTGGCCCGACGCGATCCGCGCGCGCAAGGAGATGCTCGGCGCGTGGCGACGGGCGCTCGCGCGCTGAGGCGAGCGCCGCCGTCTGCGCGTGGCGGCGAATCCATTCGCATTCGCGAACGAATTCGCGCTCGCACTCGCGCTCACAACGGCCCGCCCGCCCGCCCGCGCCCGATCTTTCCGACCGCGCACCGGAATACCACTTGACGTTTAGGGGACCCGTTTCATCCCTTTCACTGAAATTTTCACACGACCGCGCACGACCCCATGCTGATTACCGAGATCGCCAAGAAGGCCAAGGTGTCCCCCGCCACGGTTTCGCGCGCCATCAACCAGCCGCAAATCGTCGCCCCGGACAGCCTTGCCCGCATCCGCGCGGTTATGCAGCAGCACAATTACGTCCCCGCCCCGCTCAACCGCCGGCGCGGGCCGAAGCCCCGGGGCTCCGAGCAGCGCCGCATCGGCGTGTGGTTCGTCGGCGCGCGCGCCAACAACTCCAGCCTCAACTGGTTCCAGGATCAGCTGCTCCAGGTGCAATCGGCCGACCCGCGTTATCGCGTCGATCTGCGCGTGCTGTTTTCCAACACCCCCGACGAGCTCCCGTCCGCCATCGCGACCGAGAATCTCGACGGCCTGATTATTCAGGGCATGGAGCCGTCGCCCGCGTGCGTCGCGAAACTTCGCGAGCTGCCCCACGTGTGGTTCATGACGCGCCGGTCGACCACGTTTGCCGCCGATTACGTGGAGCCCAACAACGAGGAAAACGGCCGCCTCGCCGCCGACTACCTCGCGCAGAAGGGGCACAAGGCCGTCGCCGTCATCAGCACCGATCCGAATTACAGCGCGGTCGCGCGCCGCGTGGCGGCGTTTCTCGAGCGCGCCGCCGAGCTCAAGCTCCCCGTCCACACCATCCTCGGCCGCTCGAACCCCGGCGTGAGTTACCTTGAAATCGCGCCCGTCCACGGCGAGAGCAGCACGCTCGTGAAGACGCTCCTCGCCGCCACGCCGCGCGCCACCGGGCTCTACCTGCCGGTCGATCATTTTTGCGGGTCGTTTTTCCGCGCGCTGCGCGAGGCGGGCAAGCGCCCCGGTCGCGATTTCTCGGCGGTCCTCGGCAACTACAACCCCCTCGTTTACCACAACCTCGACCACCTGCCCGCCGCCCTCGACATCAACCTCCCCACGCTGGTCCGCAAAGTCGTTGACCACCTCATGTGGCGGATCGAAAACCCCGGCATCGGCGGCCGCATCGGCGTCACCATTTCCCCCAGCCTCATCGAACCGAAGCCGACAAACGGTTCCCACCCCGCCTAAACCCACGCACCACTTTTTCGCCGCGACCCCGGTTCTGTCGGCCGGGGCCGCACGAAAAAAATCCACGCCACCCGAATCCCCCATGAACAAACAAACCACACCAACCAACCGAATCCGCCCCTTCGCGCGATTCGTCAGCCTCGGGCTGGCCGCCTCGCTGGCCGTGCCCGCGGGCTTCGCCCAGACCGATGCCGCCGCCGTGCGGCGCATCCAGGAGGAAAACGCCGCCCTCCGAAAACGCCTCGCCGAACTCGAGGGCCGCGCTCCCGCCGCCCCCGCCAAGTCGACGACCACGCCCGCCGGCCCCATCGCCCCCGCCGCCGCGCCGATGAGCACGGCCGACGAGGGGATCACGGTCCTCTCGCCGTTCCAAGTCTCCACCGACAAGGACTTCGGCTACCTGAAGACCAACTCCATCACCGCCACCCGCATCGGCGTCGAGATCCAGCGCACCCCCCTCGCCATCGAGGTGAAGAGCGCCGAGTTCCTCTCCGACACCAACGCGAGCAGCATCACGGACATCCTCCGCTACACCTCCTCCGGTTCCGGTGACAACGCCTTCCGCATGGCCCGCCCCGCCAACGGCGCGACCCCGCAGGGCAACTTCACCATGCGCGGCTTTCAGGTGAACTCGCTCCTCCGCAACGGCGTCACCCAATATGGCTCGTGGAGCGTGGACAACGCCGAGCGCGTCGAAATCGTCAAGGGCCCCGCCGCCCTCTTCTTCGGCTCCGGCGCCCCCGGCGGCGTCATCAACTACGTCACCAAGCAGCCCTCGTTCTCGAAGATCCCGACCTCGATCGACTACACCGTCGGCAACGACCAGAAGACCAAGGTCACCTTCGATACCAACCAGAACTTCGGCAAACGCGCCGCGATGCGCGTCGTCGGCGGCTGGGAAAACAGCGGCGGCGACCGCCGTTGGGAATACGACAAGAACAACAACATCACGGGCAACGTCGCCATCAGCCCCTTCGACAGCGGCAAGCTGAAGATCACGTTTGAGGCGCAGATGATCGACAACCGCTTCAACGAGAACCGTCAGGACTGGTTCTATCCGGACGGCTGGTTCCAAGCCTACGCCACGCCGACTCCGGCGCTCATCGCCGCCGCCGGCCTCAGCGCCAACGCCGACCCCGTCACCGCCTACCGCAACCGCATTTTCAACCCCGGCGGCTACGGCACCTGGGGCAACGATATGCGCAACGCCTCCGGCAACCTCACCCAGGCCACCTACACCAAGATCATCAAGGGCGCCTACTATCAGGACCGGAATAACCGCCGCATCCACGACACCTCGTTCAACTACACCGAGCGCGGCGCCTACACGAACAACAACATCGCCCTCACCTCCGCCACCGTCGAGGGCTCGCCCTTTGACTGGCTCGACACCCGCTACGTCATCACGAAGGACAACTCCCGCTTCGACGCCATCGAGGGCATCATGAACCCCTACGCCGACGGCCGTCTCTTCAACTCCCAGATCGCCTCCAGCGCCGGCTACTACCGCAAGCTGACCGATCAGCAGTTCGACTTGGTCTTCAAGAAGGACATCGCCGGCATCAAGAACAAGCTGCTCGCCGGCGGCTTCACCCGTAAGTCCATCCAGCAATACAACGCCAACTCCGCCGGCGCGATGTTCCCCTTCTACGCCCAAATCCCCGGCTCGACCAACCCCGAAGGTAACCCGAACAACGCGTTCGTCCCCGCTGGTGTAGCGCAGGCCGGTCAGGTCCCCGTCAATCAGGTCATCCGCGACCGCTTCGGCGTCATCAAGACCGTCCAGCAGGTCTTCACGCAGTATGATCCGGGCTTCGAAATCGCGCCCGACATCAAGCCCCTCGCCGCGATCGACCGCACCCTCCTCGACGGCTACGGCGCCCAGGATCAGGCCGGCTACATCAACTACCAGGGCCAGTTGTTCAACGACCGCCTCACCATCCTCGCCGGCGTCCGCCGCGAAATGCACCGTGACAGCGGCCAGGTG
>JBEANZ010000835.1:0-4469 GCA_041165185.1 Verrucomicrobiota bacterium
CGCCCGCCGCCTCCGCGAGCTCATCGACGAACTCCGCACGACCCATGACAAGATCGTCTTCGATTCACCGCCCATCATCGGCGTCAGCGATGCGAGCGTGCTCGCCAGCGCTGTCGACGGCGCCGTCCTCCTCGTGCAACACCGCCGCAACCCCGCCAGCATGGTCCTCCGCGCGCAGCAAATCGTCGACGGCCTGAAGACGCCCCTCCTCGGGGTCGTGCTCAACCAGGTGCCGAAACACGCCGGCGAAGACTACGGCTACTACACCCAAAACTACGCCTATTACAGCGACCGCTCCGCGGAAAAATCTCCTCGCGCCCCCGCCGCCCCACGCCCCGCCCCCGTGGACCGACTCGTCCTCGACGAACGCGATCCGCCGAAGTCCGCGTAGCGGCGAGCGCCCGCGAGCCGCCCCCGTCCGCGCATCCTTTCCGCCGCGCATGAAGAAAAATCTCCGCCCGCGAACCGCGTTCGCCCGCCTGCTCGCCGTCGCGTTTCTCCTCCCGTGCGCGGCCGCCCTCGCCGCCGATGTGCGCGTCGTCGGCAGCGATCTCCTCGGCGCGGCGTTTTCCAAAACGCTCGCGGGCGCGGCGGCCGAGAGCGGCACCCGCCTCGCGCTCGCCCTCGAAGGCAGCCGGCCCGGCCTCGACGAACTGAAAAGCGCGCGCGCCCACCTCGCCGTGGTCGTCCTGACGGCCGGCGACGAAAAGGAGTTCGCCGAGTTTCGCGGCGTCCCGCTCGCGTTTCACGGCGTCGTCGTGCTCGTCCCCGACGCGGCCCCGCTCGAACAAATCGCGCTCGATCAATTGGACGGCGCGTTCGGCGTCGGCGGGCCGCTCCTGATCACCCGCTGGGGCGATTTCGGTCTCAAAGGCGAGTGGGCCGCCAACGTCGTCTCGCCCCAGGTCCCCGCGGTCGGCACCAGTTTGATCACCGAATATTTCCGCCACCGCGTCCTGAAAGATCGGGCGTTCAAATCCAACCTCGGCCGTTACGGCACGCCGGAAGAGCTGAGCATCCGGCTCGCCGGCGCCAGCCGCGCCATCGCGATCGCGACCGCCGTCCCGCCGACGGCCCTGCGCGTGAAAATCCTCCCCGTGGCCGTGCGCGTCGGCGAGCCGGCGTTCCTGCCCACGCCGGAGAACCTCGTCTCCGGCGACTACCCGCTGCGCCTGCCGGTGCGTGTGCTGTTTCGCGCGGACGCGCCGCCGTCGGTCACGGCGCTGGTGCGGTTTCTTCTCGGCGAGGAAACCGCCCGCGCGCTCGCCGCCGCCGAACTCGTCCCGCTGCCGCCCGCCGCGCGCCGCCAACTCGCCGCCGCCATCGAAAAATCACCGTGATCGTGTCGGTCGATGAACGCTGGAAAATAGCTGTTGACGAGAGCGGCGTCGCACCTAGTCCTAGCGCCCTGTTTTGCGGGAGTAGCTCAGTTGGTAGAGCACCACCTTGCCAAGGTGGACGTCGAGAGTTCGAGTCTCTTCTCCCGCTCCAATTTTAGGCCCCGTTTTCGGGGCCTTTTTTGTGCGCCCCGGCGGCGCCCACCGGCGGTTAGCCCTGCGGTTCGCGGTCGAGCCACCAGCCGAGCAACCCCTGCGCGCGCCCGTGGCAGAGCGGGTTCACGCGTGCGTCGGCGGCCCCGAGTTGCCGCAACCCGCCCGTAATCGCCGGCGGCAAATCGCCGGCGAACCAGTGAAACCACAGCGCAAAAAATTCCGCGCTATCCCCCGCGCCGTCGGTGCCACCCGCGCGCGCGGCGGCCAACGGCAGCAGCCCGTCGCACATGAGGTTGTCGAACCGCGTGCCGCCGACGGCGTCGCCGCACACCTCGCGGGCAATCCTCGCGCGCAGCCGCGTGAAACCGTGGTGCCGACGGACGCCGCGGGTGGCCGCCGCGATCTCCGCTGCGGCCCCGCGCGGCAGCGTCGCCGCGAGCGCCGCGACGCGGTCCGGCCAGTCGGGCCGCGCGCCGACCCACGCGGCGTATTGGTGCAGGCGCCGCCGTGGGTGATTCGCCGGCCGCACGCCCTGCACGCTCCACGCGTCCTCCTCGGCCCCGTGGACTTCGTCGGCGAATTCCTTCCGCGCCCCGCGCCACGCCGCCAGCGACCACCGCGCCGCGACGTGCAACATCGGCACGCGGTTGAACCGATAGCCGAGGATTTCGAGCGCGGTTTGATGGCACGCCTCCTCCCACCCCAACCGCCGCACGCGCAGCCGGGCGAAATGCGTTTTCTGCCGCCACCGCCGCTCCGCCCGCTCGCGCAACAACGCCTCCAACGCCGCCGCCGGCAACCCCGCCAGCTCCTCCGCGATCCGCGCACCCGCGCGGCCCGCGAGCGACTCCACGGCCTCCTCCGTCGCGTATTCCTCGAGGTCGTGGTGCAACAGCGGCAGCAGCGCCACGACCGGAATCTCCGCGCCGTCGCGTCCCCGCGTCACATGGCCGGCCGCCGGCGGAAACAACACCACGTGCAACACCACGCCATCATACGCCGGGTCGCGCGCGTGCGCGTGCGCCGCCCAATCCGCCGCCTGCAGGTGCAGCTCGACGTCCCCCGCGACGACCGCCCCGCCCCCGATCGCGACGCGCGCGCCGCGAAAATCCGGCCCGCCGAGAAGATTCCATTTCCCCGGATGCCCGATCACCACGGGCCGTCCGTCGATGGTGACGGCGGCGGCGCGGTCAAACGCGCCGCGCCACCAGATTTTTTGCAGGAGTTTTTCGGAAAACGAAAACGGCCCGTCGAGCCCCTGCACCTCGGCAACGGCAAGGGGCACGGCGGAACGGCGCAACGGGGAACGGGCCACGCCCCCAACCCTGCGCAACGCGCCCGGACCCGACAAGCGCGCGTTTTGGAGGCAGCGGCGGCCACCGATCTCTGTTCCAGTTGCGCCCTCGTCGACCGACTCGGAATTCGACTGGCAAGCGCCAAGGCACGCTCCCAATTTTTCCCGACTTCATGCCGGACCCCGCCGCCGCAGCCCCCACGCCCGCCGCACCGCGCGCCATCTTCGTCAGCTACGCCCACGACGACGCGGCCGCTGCCCGTCGCATCGCAAACACACTTCGCCGCGCCGGCCTCGAAGTGTGGTTCGACAAAAGCGAGCTGCGCAGCGGCGACACGTGGGACGCGAACATCAGGCAACAGATTCGCGACTGCGCGCTCTTCATCCCGGTCATTTCCCAAAACACCCAGCGCCGCCGCGAAGGCTACTTCCGCCTCGAATGGCACCTCGCCGAGGAGCGCTCCCGCCTCATCGCGCGCGGCACGCCCTTCCTCGTGCCCGTCGCGATCAACAACACGACCGAGCGCGGCGCGCTCGTGCCCGAGGTTTTTCTCAGCGTGCAATGGACCCGCCTGCGCGACGGCGAGGCGACGGCGGCATTTGCCGAACGGGTGAAACAACTGCTGGGTAGCGGCTCAGTGATGGAGCCGGGGCGCCCTCGCCCCGAAGAACGCGCCGAGGGCGCCGCGTCCCCAGCCAGACAGCCGGGGGGCCGCCGCGTCCCCGCGGCGGCATGGCTCGGTCTCGCTGCCGCCGTTGTAATCACGTTTGCCGCTTTCATCACCCTGCGCCCCGCTCCGAACGCGGGCGCAGGGACGCGCCCGCCCACCCCGGAAAAATCCACCGTCGCCACCACGGCCGCGACTCCTGCGACGCCCACGCTCCCCACCGACAAATCCATCGCCATCCTCCCCTTCGCCAATCTCAGTCCCGACAAGGAAAACGAGTTCTTCGCCGGCGGCGTGCACGGGGAGATTCTGGCCAACCTGGCCAACATCCGCGAACTCCGCGTGATCTCCGCCCAATCCGTGTCCGGCTACCGCGGCACCACCAAGCGAATCCCGGAAATCGCCCGCGAACTCGGCGTCGCCTTCGTGCTCACCGCCAGCGTGCAGCGGGCCGCCGAAACCGTGCGCATCAGCCCCCAGCTCATCGACGCCCGCACTGACTCGCCGCTCTGGTCCCCGCAACCCTACACCCGGAAGATCACCGACATTTTCGCGCTTCAATCCGAGCTCGCCCAGGTCATCGCCGCCGAGCTCAAAGCCACGCTCTCGCCCGAGGAGAAAAAACTGCTCGCCCGCCGGCCGACGGAAAATCTCGCGGCCTATGACCTCTACCTGAAGGCGGCGGGCGTTAACGTGGGCGGTGTCACCATCGGGGCGGGGAGTCGGGCAGCGGTGGAGAAACGGGAAAAACTCCTGCTGGCGGCTGTCGAACTGGATGAGAAATTTGCCGCAGCCTGGGCCCTGTTGGCGCACACCCACTGTTACTTTGTTACAGCCAGATACGACACGACGCCAGATCGGGAGGCCAAGGCGAAAGCGGCCGTCGACCGCGCCGCGCACCGCATATTCACGAAGGGAAGCGTTTGGCGGTGACGGCGAGGATCGCGCGACGGGCGTGGTCTTCACCGAAGTGGGTCTGGTGGTCGGTGGTGGTGAGGTGACGCCCGTTGGGCT
>JBEANZ010000836.1:0-18977 GCA_041165185.1 Verrucomicrobiota bacterium
CCGCTCAACGGCTTCGAGCACGACGGCCACCGGTGGTTCGCCTACCCGAACCACCGCCTCTTCACGGCCGTCAATCCCGAGGCCGCGACGGCCTTCCGCTGGCGCGAGGCGCATCAGTCCCGCGCCTTCGCGAAAACCGATCTCGAGTCGCGCTTTCGCTGCTGGGGCCTCGACTGGGATTACGTTTCCCCGAGCCAGCTCGGCGCCGCCGTCGCACACGTCGTTGGAAAAATAACGCGGCCGATCGAGCTGCCCGCCGAGGCGCTCGTCGCCGCCAACGACGGCTACTGGAGCGGCCGCCCCCGCGCCGAGGTCGAAGCGACGATCCATCGCTACCTGCCGCACGCCTATTTCATGTTCAAGCCAACCTCGCACCTCTGGGTCGTCGTCAATCCGACCTACCTCACCGAGCTCTTCGAGCGCCTCCAGCCCCGCCTCCCGGCCCTGCGCCCGGCTTCGCGTTTTCTGCCATGAGTGCGCAACCCACCGCCATCATCGTCGGCTCCGGGATCACCGGGCTCGGCGCCGCCTACTACCTCGGCCGCCGCGGCATCCCCTACATCGTCCTCGAGGCGAAGGAGGATGTCGGCGGCGTCTGGTTTTCCCAACGCTGGCACGGCGCGCGATGCGACTCCGACATCGTCAAATACTCCTTCAGTTTCCGCCCCGTGCTCTCGGATCGCGCGCTCGTCGAGCAGCCCGAGATCCACGCCTACCTCCGCTCGGTCGCCGAGGAGTTCGGCATCCGCCAACACATCCGCTTCGGCACCGCCGTGACCCGCGCGGCGTTCGACACGCGGGAAAAACTCTGGCGCGTCGAAACCACGCAGGGGACGTTCACCGCGCAGTTTCTCTTCAACGGCAACGGCTACTTCTCCGACCACCCCCACGTGCCCGAATTCCCGGGCACCGCCGACTTCGCCGGCGAGATCGTCCACACGCACCACCTCGACCGCGTGCGAAAATTTCCCGGCAAGAACGTCGTCGTCGTCGGCAGCGGCTCCACCGCGATCTGCTGCGCGCCGGCGCTCGCGGACGTTTCGCAGTCCGTCGTAATGCTCCAGCGCTCGCCGTCCTACATTTTCGAGACCGACAACGCCGTCGGCTGGTTTGCGCGCCTCTGCCAGTCGCTCTACCGGCGCGGCGTCGCGCTCCCGCTCACCGTGCTGCGCGGCGGCCTCCAGATGAAGGACGACCTGATCTTCGTCGGCTTCCGGCGCTGGCCCGCGATCGGGCGCTGGTTTTTCCGGCAACACTGGCTCGCCGCCGTCGGCCCCGACCTCGTGCGCGCGCACTTCACGCCGCGCTACAACCCGTGGGCTCAACGCATCCCCGTCGCCATCGGCCTGCAGGAAAAAGTCCGCTCCGGCCGCGTCCGCATGGTGACCGGCGAGATTACGCGCTTCACGCGCACGGGACTCGAGTTGAAGGACGGCACCACGGTCCCGTGCGATGTCTGCGTGCTCGCGACGGGCTTCGACCTGAACTTCCTCAAGTTTGAAATCACCGTCGACGGCGCGCCCGTCTCCATCGAGCGCGCGAATTTCTACAAGGGCGTCATGCTCGGCGGCATCCCGAACTACTTCCAACCGGTCGGCGTGTGGCACTCGGCGTGGACGCACCGCTCGGAGAGCGTGACAAAATTCGCGCTGAAGGTGATGGACCACATGGCCGCGCGCGGCCTCGGTATGGTGACGGTGCCACGCCGGACGGTGCCGACGTTCCCCAGCATCACGCCGAACTACATCACGCGCCACCCGGAGATCCCGCGCCTCTACGGCAGCTACGAGCTGCCGTCGCTCGACAAGCTGCTCTCGTATCGGTTCGCAGTCGGAGACTTCGCGTTCGCGTGAGCGCGTCGCGCCTGGGACGCCTATGCCAACCAGGCCGTTGAACTCGTTTTCGACCTCCCCCACCCGCCGCAGGCGCGCTCAGGAAAGGGCGCGCGGTGCCTCGCCGATCGCGGCGGGCAACCGATCCGTCTCGACCGTTTTTTCCGCCCCTTTTCTCCGCCGCAGCCGGTCCACCCACAGGTAAACCACGGGCACCGTGTAGAGCGTGAGCAACTGGCTCACGACGATGCCGCCCACAATCGCGATGCCGAGGGGGCGGCGCATTTCCACGCCTTCGCCCGACGCCAGCACGAGTGGCAGCGCGCCGAGCAGCGCCGCGCAATTCGTCATCAGAATCGGGCGGAGGCGGAGTTGGGCGGCGGCGAAAATCGCCGCGCGCGGCGCGAGGCCGTCCCGCCGCTCCGCCGCCAGCGCAAAGTCGATCATCAGGATCGCGTTTTTCATCACGATGCCGATCAGGAGGAACAGGCCGAGCAGCGCCACGAGGGAAAATTCCTCGTTCATCAGCCGCAACGCGAGCAGCGCGCCGAGCCCGGCCGAGGGCAGCGTCGAGATGATCGTGAGGGGATGCACGAGGCTTTCGTAGAGGATGCCGAGCACGAGGTAGACCGCGACGAGCACGCCGAGGATGAGGAAGGGTTGCGCCGACATCGTCTGCTGAAACGACTGCGCTGAGCCAAACATCTTCGCCTGAATCGCGGTCGGGAGCATGATTTTCGCCATCGCCCGGTCGATCGCGGCCATGCCCTCCTGGAGCGAGACGTCCGGCGCGAGACCGAAGCCGACGCTCTCCGCCGCGAACTGGCTGCGGTGCCGCACGCGGTCCGAGATGAGCGCAAATTCCCGCCGCGCGATCGCCGAGAGCGGGACGCGCGTGCCGTCGGCCGCGATGACCTGCACGCGGTCGAGCACGGTGGGATCGGAGGTGTATTGCGGCTCCAGCTCCATGATCACGTGGTATTGGTTGAGGCGGTCGTAGAGCGTGGAGATTTGCCGCTGGCTGAAGGAATTGTTCAGCACGGAGGTGACCATCTGCACGTCGATGCCGAGCCGGCGCGCGGCCTCGCGATCGATTTTCAACATCACTTCCTGCGTGCCGCCATCGGAGGGGGCGTTGACGTCGACCAGCTCCGGCAGATCGCGCAAGGCGTCGCTCACCTTTGGCATCCATGCGCGCAGGAGCGGCAGATCGGCGGTGAGGAGCGTGAGGTCGTAGGAGGTGCCGTCCGACATGCGCGGCGGGTCGATGTCCTGCGAGACATACATGTAGAGCGAGCCGCCCGCGACCGCCGGCGCCTGCGCGCGGATGCGGTTGATCACGTCCTGCGCGGAGATGCGGCGCTCGCGCAGCGGCTTGAGGCGGATCATGAGGCGGGAGTTGCTCGCGCCGCTGCTGCCGCCGGAGCTGCCGACGACATCCTGCACGGCCGGATCGGCGAGGAGCAGTTTGCGGAACAGCTCAATCTTCGGCTGCATGATCTGGTAGGAGAAGCCGTCGTCGCCGCGCGCAAAGCCGAAGACCTGGCCCGTGTCCTGAATCGGCAGGAAGCCTTTCGGGCTCTTGATGTAGAGCGTTACGTTGAGCGCCACGGTGCCGACGAGGATGATGGCCATGAGCGCGCCGTGCCCGAGCGTCCAGGCGAGCGAACGCGAATAGGCGGCGCGGACTTTCGCGAAGAAATTCTCGGTCGCATCGGCGAACCGGCTCGGCGGGCGGGCGTCGCGGCGCACGAGCCAGCGCGCGCAGAGCGCGGGCGTGAGCGTGAGCGACACCGCGAGCGAGACGAGCATCGCGGCCGCGAGCGTGATGGAGAATTCGCGGAACAGCCGCTCGACGATACCGCCCATGAACAGGATCGAAACAAACACGACGACGAGCGAGAGCGTCATCGCGAGGAGCGTGAAGCCGACCTCGCCGGCGCCCTTGATCGCGGCGCGGTAGGGGGAGAGGCCGCGCTCGATGTGGCGGGAGATGTTTTCGAGGACGATGATGGCGTCGTCCACGACGAGGCCCGCGGCGACGATGAGCGCCATGAGGGAGAGGTTGTTCAGCGAGAACCCGTAGAGATACATCACGCCGAAGGTGCCGATGATCGAGACGGGGATCGCGAGGCAGGGAATGAGCGCGGCGCGCGGGCTGCCGAGGAACAGGTAAACGACGAGCATCACGAGCGCCGCCGCGATGGCCAAGGTCTTCTGCGACTCGAGGAGGGTCGCCCGAATCACCGGCGAACGATCCATCACGACGGCGAGATCGGCGTCGGCGGGGAGGAGCGCGCGCAGCGGCGGGAGCTGGGCGTTGATGGCGTCGATGGTCTCGATGATGTTGGCGCCGGGCTGGCGGCTGATGAGCAGCACGACGGCGGGGCGGTCGTTGTGAAAGCCGTTGCTGTAGCGGTCCTCGACGGAGTCGGTGACCTTGGCGACGTCGCCGAGGCGCACGGGCGCGCCGTCGCGGTAGCGGATGATGAGCGGAAGGTATTGCTCGGCGCGGCGGAGCTGGTTGCTCGTCTGCACCTCCCACTGGCGATCGCCGGACTCGACGGTGCCGCGCGGGCGGAGGGAGTTGGCGGCGCCGATGGCGCGGCGGACCTCGTCGAGCGCGATGCCGTAGGAGGCGAGCGCGTGGGGGTTGAGCTGCACGCGCACGGCGGGCAGCGAGCTGCCGACGATGCCGACCTCGCCGACGCCGGAGATTTGGGAAATTTTCTGCGCGAGGATCGTGGCGGCGAAATCGTAGAGGGCGCCGGGCGCGAGGTTCGGCGAGCTCACGGCGAGCGCCATGATGGGCGCCTGCGAGGGGTTGGATTTGCGGAAGGTGGGGCTGCCGGGCATGCCGGCGGGGAGTTCGCCGCGCGCGGCGTTGAGCGCGGCCTGCACGGCGCGCGCGGCGTCGTCCACGTTGCGCCGCTGGTCGAACTCGAGCTGGATGCTCGTGTTGCCCTGGCGGCTGTCGGACCAGATGCTCGTGACGCCGGAGATGGCGCCGAGCGCGCGTTCGAGCGGCGCGGCGACGTTGGCGGCCATCGTTTCGGGGCTCGCGCCGGGGAGCGAGGCGCTCACGCGGATCGAGGGGAAGTCCACCTGGGGCAGCGGCGAGACCGGCAGCAGCCCGTAGGCGAGGATGCCCACGAGCACGAGCGCCACCGCGATCATGCAGCTCGCCACGGGCCGGCGGACGAACGGGCGGGCGAGGTTCATGCGGCGGCGCTGCCGGCGGTTTTCGCCGGGCCGATTTTTCCCGCGCCAGCTTTCGCCTGCCGGCGCTCGCGCGCCTGCGCGCCGAGGCGATCAAAGAACAGGTAAACGACCGGCGTCGTGAAGAGCGTGAGCACCTGGCTCACGAGGAGGCCGCCGACCATCACGAGGCCGAGCGGTTGCCGCAGCTCGGCGCCCGAGCCGCTCGAAAACATCAGCGGCACCGCGCCGAACAACGCCGCGAGCGTCGTCATCAGGATCGGGCGGAAGCGCAGGAGCGCGGCCTGCTTGATCGCCTCGCGGGGCGAGAGCTTGTCGCGGCGCGCGGCCTCGATGGCGAAGTCCACCATCATGATCCCGTTTTTCTTCACGAGCCCGATGAGCAACACAATCCCGATGATGGCGATCATGTCGAGCGGGCGGCCGGTGACGACGAGCGCGAGCAGCGCGCCGACCGTCGCCGACGGCAGCGTCGAGAGAATCGTGATCGGGTGGATGGCGCTCTCGTAGAGGACGCCGAGGACGATATACATCGTGACCACCGCCGCGAGGATGAGGAAGAGCGTGCTGGAGAGCGACGAGCGGAAGGCATTCGCCGCGCCCTCGAAGCGCATCTCGATCGCGGCGGGCAGCTCGAGTTCCCGGGCGGCGCGCTCGATGGCGGAGACGGCGTCGCCGAGCGAGGACTTTGCCCCGATGTTGAACGACACCGTGATCGCGGGGAACTGGCCGACGTGGTTGATAAGCAGGCTCGTCGGGCGCTCGCTGATGCGGGCGACGCTGGCGAGCGGCACGGGCTTGCCGCCGCGCGTGCGCACGTAAACGCCCGCGAGCGCCTCGGGGCCGCGCGCGAGCCGCGGATCGATTTCGATGACGACGCGGTATTGGCTGGCCTGCGTGAAGAGCGTGGAAATCTGCCGCTGGCCGAAGGCGCTGTAGAGCGCGTCGTCGACGTCCGCCACCGTCACGCCGAGCCGGCTGGCGGCGTCGCGGTCGATGTCGAGATAGGCCTGGAGGCCCTGATTCTGGAGATCGCTGGCGACGTCGGCGAGTTGGGGGAGCGTTTGCAGATGGGCGACGAGTTGCGGCACCCAGTCGTCGAGGAGCGCCTCGTCGGGGCAGGTGAGCGTGAACTGAAACTGCGTGCGGCTCACCTTGTCCTCGATGGTGAGTTCCTGCACGGGCTGCATGAAGAGCGCGATGCCCTCGACGGTGCGCGCGCTCTCGCGGAGCCGCTCGATCACGCGGTCGGCGGTGTCGCGGCGCTGGCCGTGGGGCTTGAGGTTGATCAACATGCGGCCGCTGTTGAGCGTGGTGTTGGTGCCGTCGACGCCGATGAACGACGAGAGGCTCTGCACGGCGGGATCGGCGAGGATTTTGGCGGCGAGCGTTTGCTGGCGCTCCGTCATCGCGGCGAACGAGATCGACTGCGGCGCCTCGGTCACGGCCTGGATGGCGGAGTTGTCCTGCACCGGGAAAAACCCCTTTGGCACGATCACGTAGAGGAGCGCCGTCAGCGCGAGCGTGCCGATGGTGGCCCAGAGCATGAGCCGCTGGCGCGCGAGCACCCAGTCGAGCCAGACGCCGTAGCGGGCGATCACGCGGTCGAGGAAGCCGGGCGGGCCGGCCGCGGGCGCGTGGTCGGGCAACATGCGCGCGCACATCATCGGCGTGAGCGTGAGCGAGACCACGAGCGAAATCAGGATCGAGACGGCGAGCGTGATGGCGAATTCGTGGAAGAGCCGGCCGACCACGCCGCCCATGAACAGCAGCGGGATCAACACGGCGATGAGCGACACGGTGAGCGAGACGAGCGTGAAGCCGATTTGCGCGGCGCCCTTGAGCGCGGCCTCCATCGGCGAGTCGCCCTCCTCGCGGAAGCGCGCGATGTTTTCGAGCATGACGATGGCGTCGTCGACGACGAAGCCGGTCGCGATCGTGAGCGCCATCAGCGTCAGGATGTTGAGCGAGAAATCCGCCAGATACATCACGCCAAACGTGCCGACGAGCGAGAGCGGCACCGCGATGCTCGGGATGATCGTGGCGGCGAAGTTGCGCAGGAACAGGAACGTCACGAGCACCACGAGGAGGATCGCGAAAACGAGCTCGTGTTGCACCGAGGTGACGGACGAGCGGATGCTCTGCGTGCGGTCGGTGAGCACGACGAGATCGACGGAGGCGGGGAGGCTCGCGGAGAGCTGCGGCATGAGGGCCTGCACGCGGTCGACGACCTCGATGACGTTGGCGCCGGGCTGGCGCTGGACGTTGACGAGGACGGCGGGGAGCTTGTCGGCCCACGCGGCGAGGCGGCGGTCCTCGGCGGCGTTGACGATGGTGGCGACCTCGCCGAGGCGGAGCGGCGCGCCGTTGCGCCACGCGATGATGAGCTGGCGGTATTCCTCGACGGAGCGGAGCTGGTCGTTGGCGTCCATCAGGATGCTGCGGATGGGGCCGTCGAAGCTGCCCTTGGGCTGGTTCACGCTGGCTTGGGCGATGGCGGTGCGGACGTCGGCGAGGTTGAGGCCGCGCGCGGCGAGTTCGCCGGGATTGATCTGCACGCGCACGGCGGGGCGCTGGCCGCCGGCGATGCTCACCATGCCGACGCCGGGGATCTGGGCGAGTTTTTGGGCGATGCGCGTGTCGACGAGATCGTGGATTTGCGGGAGCGGGAGGCTGCCCGAGGTGACGGCGATGGTGAGGATGGGGGTGTCCGCGGGGTTGACCTTGCGGTAAACGGGCGGGGCGGGGAGGTCGTTGGGGAGGAGGTTGGTGGCGGCGCTCACGGCGGCCTGCACTTCCTGTTCGGCGACGCTCATCGAGAGCTCCAACGAAAACTGCAACGTGATCACCGACGCGCCGCCGGAGCTGGTGGACGACATCTGGTTGAGCCCGGGGATCTGCCCGAAGCGGCGCTCGAGCGGCGCGGTGATCGCGCTCGCGACGACGGACGGACTCGCGCCCGGATAAAACGTGAAGATCTGAATCGTCGGGAAATCCACCTGTGGCAGCGCGGCCACGGGGAGCAGGCGATACGCGAGGATGCCGGAGAGCAGCAACGCCACCATCAACAGGCTCGTCGCGACGGGGCGCAGGATGAACGGCCGCGAGGGGCTCATGGGTGGGAGCGCGTGATGGCGGCGAGGAGCGGGCTTGGGTTCGTAGTTCCGGCTTTAGCCGGTTTCGGGTTTCGCGGGGAATCCAAGGCACCGGCTAAAGCCGGAACTACGAACACGGACTCCGACTCGAGACCGGACGGCGGGCGGGAACTCATTGGTCTTTCTTTTTCTTTTTGCCCGCCTTGTCGCCCTTGCCGGATTTGTCGCCTTTCTCGGCGCCGCCCATCGTGGGCGGCGGCATCTTGTCGCCGTCGTTTTTCACGAGGAGCACCGGGCGGCCCTCGCGCAGGCGGTCGAGGCCCTCGAGGATGACCTGCTCGCCGCCGTCGAGGCCCGTGGTGATCGCCTGCAAGGTGCCGTCGGACGGGCCGAGCACGATGGGGCGGATGGTGGCCTTCGTCTCGGGACTCACGAGGTAGACGTAGGTGCCGCGCGAGCCGAACTGCACGGCGGCGGCGGGGACGACGACGGCGTCCTTCAACGTGCGCACGTGGAGGCGGATGTTGACGAATTGATTCGGGAAGAGGCGCTCGTCGGCGTTGGCGAACTCGGCCTTCAACTTGAGCGTGCCCGTCGCGAGATCGATCTGGTTGTCGATGACCTTGAGTTCGCCCTCGGCGAGACGGGCCTGCTCGTTGCGGTCCCAAGCCTCGACGGTGAGTTTCTCGCCGGCGCGCAACGGCTCGAGGACTTTCTGGAGATCGATTTCGGGGATTGTGAACATCACCGCGATGGGGCGGACCTGCGTGATGACGCCGAGGCCGTTGGCGTCGTTTTGGCGGACGAGGTTGCCGGCGTCGACCTGGCGCAGGCCGATGCGGCCGGAGATGGGAGCCTCGATTTTGGTGTAGGCGAGCTGGCGGCGGGCGTCCTCCACCATCGCTTGATCCGCGGCGAGCGCGCCCTCGCGATCGGAGAGGAGGGCCTGTTGCGCCTCGAGCTGTTGTTGCGTGACGAGGTTTTGGGACTGGAGCTGGCGGAGGCGTTCCATGTCGGCCTTGGCCGTGAGCAGTTGCGCCTGATCCTGGCGGAGACGCGCCTCGGCCTGCGTGAGCTTGATCTGGTAGGGGAGCGGATCGATTTGGGCGAGGAGCTGGCCGGCGGCGAGTTGCTGGCCCTCGGTGGCCTCCACGCGCAGGAGCTGGCCGTCGACGCGACTGCGGACGGTGACGGTGTTGAGCGGCGTGACGGTGCCGATGGCGCGGAGGTGGACCGCGAGATCGCGGCGGACGACGGGGACGGCGCGGACCGAGGCCGGAGTGGAGCCGCCTTTGGAGCGGAAGGGATTGGGCGGCGGCTTGGGCGGCGCGGCGACGAACCCGTAATACCAAACCGCGCCGCCGAAGAGCAACGCGACGAAAACGTAGAGGACGGCGGGGCGGCGAAGGGCGGCGGGAAGTGGCATGTGGTGGGAGCGCGCGGAGCGGGTCGGCAGGGGTCAGACAGACGACCACGCGAGGGAAAGCGTTGCCATGATTTTCTCGGGAAATTTTCGCGCGGCGGCGCGATGCGGGCTTTTCAACCGCGGGCGCGCGCGCCACGGTTTTCGCCGTGAATACCCCCGCCCCGTCCTCCCGTCGTCGTTTCCTCCAACAGGCCGCGCTCCTCGCGAGCGCGCCGCTGATTTTGCCCGGCCGCGTGTGGGCGCAGGCGACGGCACCGAGCAAGCGGCTCACGTTTGGCTGCATCGGCATGGGTAAACAGATGCGCGGCCACGTCGGCGCGCTCCTCGGCCGCGACGAGGTCGAGCTCGTCGCCGTGTGCGACGTCGACACCACGCGGCGCGACGCGGCGAAGAAGCGCGTCGACGAAGCCTACGCGAAAAAAGCCGGCGAGCCGCGCGACGGTTGCGCGGCCTACAACGATTTCCGCGAGCTGCTCGCGCGCAAAGACATCGACGCCGTCGTCATCGCGACGCCCGATCACTGGCACGCGTTCATCGCGATCGCGGCGGTCAACGCGGGCAAGGACGTCTACTGCGAAAAACCGCTCACGTATAACGTCCGCGAGGCCGTCGAGCTGGTGAAGGCAGTGCGCAAGGCGAACCGCGTTTTCCAAGTCGGCTCGCAGCAGCGCTCGTCGAAGGAGTTTCGCGTCGCGGCGGAGTTGGTGCGCAACGGCGTGCTCGGGCGCGTTGATGCCGTGCACGTTTCCTTCGGCGATCCGGCGGCGCCCTACAACAAGCCAGCCGAGACGATGGAGCCCGGCCTCGACTGGAATCTCTGGTGCGGCCCCGGCCCGCTCGTGAACTACAACCCGATGCTCGCGCCGCGCGGGCTCCACGATCATTTTCCGGCGTGGCGCCACACGTGGGAGTTTGGCGGCGGCGCGATCACGGACTGGGGCGCGCACCACATCGACATCGCGCAGTGGGCGCTCGGCGTCGACGGCGGCGGCCCGGTGGAAATCCGCGCGCCGCAAAACTGGGAAACCGCGAAGCGCGGCGCGCAGCTCGTCTATGCCGATGCGACGGTGCTCACGCACGTGAAGGGGAAGGGGGTGTCGTTCTACGGCACCGAGGGCGAGTGCCACGTGAACCGCGGCAAGTTCGAGCTGATCATGAACGGCAAGACCGTGCATAAATTCTGGGACAAGGAGGTCGACAAGACCACGTCGATGGAGCGCGAGGTCACGCTGACCGAGCGCGAGTTTCTGGCCGATGCGAAGATCAAACTCTACAACAGCAAGAGCCACCTAGACGATTTCCTCGCGGCCGTCCGCTCGCGCCAGCGCCCGATCTGCGACGTGGAGATCGGCGCGAGCTCGGCGATCGCGTGTCACCTGATGAACTTCGCCTACCGCTACGGCGCGAACGCGAAGTGGAACCCCGAGAAGAAAACCTTCACCGCCGGCGGCAACGCGAAGTGGCTCACGCGCGATCGCTACCGCGACAAGTGGGCGGTGTGAGGCGGCGTGAGGCGGCGCGCGCCGCAAGAGCGCCGGTTCGCCGAGGCCGCGTGTCGGCGCCGCCCGGATTTCGGATTGCCCGCGCCGACTCGCCCGCTTGCAGTTCCCGCCATGGTTTCCCTCCGGCTCGATCCCGCGACCGACCGCGCCCTCGCGGAAGAGCGCATCAACCGACTCGAGGCCGGCAACTCGCGCACGGTCACGTCGGAAGCGGTCGCACGCCGGATCGGTCTGGGGCGGTGAGGCGTGGTGGACGCGGACCGCGAGTTGCAGCACTTGGGCGCGGCGGCTTCCGCCCGCATGGAAAAAGGCCTGCTTACCCGGCGTGATTCTTGAAATGCGCAGAAGGAGAGTAGCAGTTCTTTGAACCACTGATTTACGCTTATGAACACTGATGAAATCCAATCCACCGAACATGACGCCGACGGCTACGCGCTCATCGGCGCGTCCTTTGAGGTCTACAACGAAATGGGCAACGGCTACCTTGAGGACGTGTATCAAGAGAGCCTCGAACTCACCGACCGTGGCATCCCGTTTGTCGCCCAGCCCAAACTTCCAATTTTCTACAAGGGCCGGCAGCTGCGGAAAAAATACGAGTCCGATCTCCTCGTGATGGACAAGATTTTCGTCGAGCTTAAGGCCGTGAAGAGCCTGCTCCCCGAGCACGAAGCGCAGCTCCTCCACTACCTGAAATCCACCGGACGCCGCGTGGGCTACCTCGTGAACTTCGGTGCGTTTCCCAAACTCGATTGGCGCCGCCGCGTCCGCTGATTCTGTTCTTATCAGTGTTCATCAGTGCCCATCAGTGGTTCAAAAAAAATGTCCTCCTCCGTCTCCGACCAACTCTTCGCCCGCGCTCTCCGGCTCATCCCGGGGGGCGTGAATTCCCCCGTGCGCGCCTTCCGCTCCGTCGGCGGCGCGCCGTTCTTCGTGAAGGCCGCGCGCGGCGCCACGCTCGTCACCGCCGACGACCGCGAGCTCATCGACTTCGTCTGCACCTGGGGCCCCGCCATCCATGGGCACAACCACCCGCGCATCCGCGCCGCCATCGCCGACGCGCTTGATCGCGGCACCTCCTTCGGCACGCCGAATCCCGCCGAGGTCGAGATGGCCGAACTCATCGCCGCCTTCGTCCCGTCGATTCAAAAAGTCCGCCTCTGCAACAGCGGCACCGAGGCCACGATGTCCGCCCTCCGCCTCGCGCGCGGCTTCACGCGCCGCGACAAGATCATCAAGTTCGCCGGCTGCTACCACGGCCACTCCGACTCGCTCCTCATCAAGGCCGGCTCCGGCGCGCTCACGCATGGCCACCCCGACAGCGCGGGCGTGCCCGCGTCCGTCGCGCGTGACACCGTCGTCCTCCCCTACAACGACCGCGCTGCCCTCACCGCCGCCTTCGCCGCCAGTCCCGGCGAGATCGCGTGCGTCATCCTCGAACCGTATTGCGGCAACGTCGGCTTCATCATGCCCGACGCCGGCTATCTTCAGTTCCTCCGCGAAATCACGACGCGGCACGGCGCGCTCCTGATCTTTGACGAGGTGATGACCGGCTTCCGCCTCCACCGCGCCGGCGTGCAAGGCCTGCTCAACGACGAACTCCAGAAAAACTCCGCCGCCACCACCACCGCCACCGCCGCCACCGGCTCCGGCTCCGACTCTTCCGACTCTCAGCTCTCAGCTCTTCGCTCTCAGCTTTTCGCCCCCGACCTCACCTGCCTCGGCAAAATCATCGGCGGCGGCCTCCCCGTCGGCGCGTTTGGCGGACGCGCCGACATCATGAACCACCTCGCGCCGCTCGGTCCGGTTTACCAAGCCGGCACGCTCTCCGGCAACCCGCTCGCAATGGCCGCCGGCATCGCCGCGCTGCGCCTCCTCGACGAGGCGCCGCCCTATGCGCGCCTCGACGCCCTTGGCCGCCAGCTCCGCGACGCCGTGCTCGCCGCGTGTCGCGCGAAAGGCCTCGCCGTGCAAGTGCCGCAGTGCGGCTCGATGTTCAGCATTTTTTTCACCGCCACGCCCGTGCTCGACTACGCGACCGCGCTCACCGGCGACGCAAAACTCTTCGCGCGTTTCTTCCACGCCTGCCTCGCGCGCGGCGTCTATCTCGCCCCCAGCGCCTACGAGGCGGCGTTCATCAGCACCGCGCACGAAGGCGCCGCCATCGACCGCGCGTGCGAGATTCTCGCCGCCTCGATCCGGGAACTTTGACGTTCCTCGCTGTTGCGGGTGGATTGGGCGGCCGGGATTGGGAGCCCCAACGGGGCGAAAAGTTGAAAGCCAAGGCAACGCCCTGGGAAATGTCCCTAACAAGAGTCCAAGCCCTGAAAGGGCGAAACCCGACGAGGGTGTCGCCCCTTCAGGGCGAAGACATTTTCCCGATCGGATTCCCAGGGCGCTGCCCTGGGCTGTCGACTTTCGCCCCTTCAGGGCTTCTGAACGGTTTACCTTCGACTCACTGGACACGGCGACGAAGCCACTTTGATCGCTCGCCAAACTCCCAAAGTCGGCGAACGTCCTCGCGTTCCCCGCCCGATGCTACCGCTCCGCACCCTCTCCGCTTTCGCCGCCCTCGCGGCGTGCGCCCTCGCCGCCGAGCAGCCCGTCAACGCCCCGCTCCTCCCGCTCGACGATTTGCGCGCGGGCCAGCGCGGCGAAGTGTGGACGGTGTTTAGCGGCACGGAGCCGGAGCCGTTCGCCGTCGAGGTCACCGGCGTCGTCCGCAACGCCCTCGGCCCCGGCAAATCCATGATCCTCTGCCGCCTCACAGATCCGCGCGTGCAGAACATGGGCGCCGTCGCCGGCATGAGCGGCAGCCCGCTCTACGTCGACGGCCGCCTCGCCGGCGCGCTGAGTTATCAGGTGCAGCGGTTCGAGACCGTGCGCTACGCCGGCTTCACCCCCGCCGCCGATCTCGTCGAGGTGCAGGCCAAGGCCGCGGCCGCCGACTCCTCCAACGCCCACCCGGTCGCGCCCGCGACGCCCGCGCCCGGCGCGCCGTCCACCCCGGCGCCGCCCGATACGCGCCGCGTCCAGTCCGCGCCCGACTCCGCGTTTCGCGCGCTCCAGCCCGTCTTCACGCTCAGCGGCCTGAGCCCGGCCGTCGCGGAAATTTTCGCGCCGCAATTCGCCGCCCTCGGCCTCGCCACCACCGCCCTCGGCGGCAACGCCCAATCCTCGTTCGGCACCGCCGCCGCCGCGGGATCGGGTTCGCTCAACACTCCTCCCTCCACCCCCAACTCGCCCACCGCTCCCGCCGTCCCGCTCCGCCCCGGCGGCGCGGTCTCCGTCGCCCTCGCCACGGGCGACATCCTCCTCGCCGGCACGGGCACCGTCTCGCGTCTCGACGGCCCGCGCATCACCGCGTTCGGCCACCCGATGCTCTCCCTCGGCGAAGTCGATCTCCCGCTCTGCGCCGCCGAGATCGTCACGATTCTCCCGTCCAACATGCAGTCCTCGAAGATCGCCAACACCGGCGCCGTCATCGGCACGATCTCGCAGGACCGCCTCTCCGCCGTCTCGGGCACGCTCGGGCCGGGGCCCGCGATGGTCGCCGTCGAGGTGCGCGTGCGGCCGTTGCGCGGCGAGCCCCGCACGCTGCGCTTCGCCGTCGCGCGCCAGACCCAGCTCACGCCCGTCATCGTCGCCGCCGGCATCACCCAGGCCATCCTCGGCACCAACGACGCCGGCTTCACCCACGGTTTCCGCCTCCGCTCCGAGATCGTGTTTCCCGCCAGCGCCCCGCTCACGACGGATACGCTCCACGCCGGCACCCAGGGCTTCCAACAGGGCCTCAACGCGTTCGCCCTCGACCTCGCCGCCACGCTCCAAAATCCGTTCGCGAAACAATTTCCCGACCGCGTCGCCTTCACCGTCGAGCCGCTCGCCGAAAACCCCACCGTCACCTTCGACCGCTTCCAACTCTCGCGCACCACCGTGCGCCCCGGCGAGACCGTGCAGGCCACCCTCGCCTGGCGCGACTGGCAGGGCGCCGCCCACCACCAAACCATCGACCTCCCGATCGACCGCGCGTGGGCCGGGCGCACGCTCGAAGTGCTCCTCGCGCCGGGCCGCGTGCTCGACGATTTGACCGGCCACCCCCGCACCCTCGCCGCCGCGCAACTCCGCAGCTTCCCCGCCTACCTCGCCGCCCTCCGCGACGATCGCCCGACCGACGGCCTCTTCCTCGCCCTCCTCGAAAAAGCCGATCTCCTCACCGACCAAATCGAGATCACCGCCGAAACGCCCGGCTCCATCGAACGCATCGCGCGCACGGCGGACGAGACGCGTTTCAAGAAACTCGACTCCCACGTCGCGCTCGCCGAGCACCGCGTCCTCCAAGGCAAACTCGCCAACATCGTCCTCCGCCGCCCGCTCCGCGTGGTGGAGTGATCGCAAGTAGCGCTCCCACCAAATCGGGACCGGACTCGCCTTTCCGCCGTGCGGCGAAGGCGGACGCGAGCAACTCCCTCGGCCTTCCGTCAGGCGCTACTGCATCTCTTTTGGGCGCCCACGCGCGCCCGTGCGAAATCAAGATTCTTTCCGGCGAATCTCACTTTCATGGCAGTTTTTTCCCCAAGAATACGCATTACGGTTCGTCCAGCCCAACAATCACCCACCTAGCGATCACCATGAAAACGTCTCCAAACGAAAGCTCTTCCAACGCCGCTCCCGTGCCGACCATTTCCAGCATCGGCCCCAATCAAGCCGGCCTCGCCCAGCAAATCACGGTCACGATCAACGGCACCAACCTCGCCAATGTCAGCCTCGTCAGTTTCGACCTCGCGGGCAGTGAACCCCGTTCCGGCCCGGCGGGCACGATTAACCCAGCGACCCAAACGGATACCCAAATCCAAGTCACCCTTCCGATCTGCCAAGGCGGTTTCACGCCGGTCAACAACGCCGTCCCCATCGACATCACGCTCGTCGTCGACGGGGTTAGCACCCAGCTCCCCGGTCTGTTCACCTTTCAGTTGCCGACCGTGACAGGCATCTCGCCCGCAGTCGGCCCGCTCGCCGGCAAGACGTCGTTCATCGTCAGCGGTCAATATTTCACCGGCGCAGGCGACGTTTTGTTCGGGCAGGCTAGCACAGGCGTGTGCAAAGTCCTATCGGACACGTCGATCTCCTGCCAAAACCCCAACCAAGGCACAGCCGGTTCGGTAAACGTCAGCGTCAAGGTGCAAGGCGTGCAGTCGACGAACCAAGTTCCCTTCAATTACTTGGCTGTGCCCGCCATCACCCAGGTCAGCCCCAACAACGGGCCGGTCGGGACCGTCGTCTCCCTCACTGGCTCGGGATTTTCGGCTGACTCCACGGTGAGTTTCGGCGGCACGGCCGCAACGGCTACCGTCGTGAGCCCCACCTCTATCACCGTCCCTGTGCCGAGCGGCGTGAGCGGGATTGTAGACATCACGGTGACGGCCGCCGGCGGGACCTCGGCCACGTGCGGCGCGGATCGTTTCGAAGTTGGGACCGGACCGTTCACGATTCCGCTCACTCTCGATTTGCGCGGAGCGAACTTGCCGGCGGGCACCCCGGCCTACGCCTACATCGTCGGCGAAGTCGCCCAACCCGGCGGAGTCAATGACTTCTACTGGTTCAACCCTGCCACGCAACTGCCGCAGCTCATGACCACGGGGGACAACAGCAACTTGGCAGCGACGTTTCCCGGCTCCTCCACCCTGCCTCCAGCCGCTCAGGCGGCGCTCGCCGCCAACTACCCCGATGCCTGGGCGAACTATTCGATTCCTCTGTCCCTCTCGGCCGCCAACACGATTAACCTCGCGACCATCAACCCGACGAACGTGCCCGGCTTGTCGACCGGAACGGCCGCATTCAGCGGGCGAATCTACCTGTCCCTCGGCCTGCCAATCCTGCCATTCACCGTGAAATCGAACGGCTACGCCGCCCCGGTGCCGGCCGCCGCCGCTTCCTCCGTCGCGGGCGCGCTCTGCCTGTTCGACTGGATCGAGTTCTCCTTTGACAGCAACCAGAACTTCAACGGCAACACGACCCAGGTCGACCAGTTCGGTCTGGCGCTCACGCTGAATGGGACGCCCCCGTCCGACCCAACACTGATACAGGGCGTCCTCTCCCAGTCTCGCGCCGAGATCATCGAGGCTTTCAGCGTCGGCGGCACCGTGCCGACGCCGTTCGGCGCCGGCACCCTCGTCGTGTCGGTGCCCGCGGCTCTCGCGGGCAATCTGGGCACCCCCACCGCCCCTCTATACGTTTACCCAAAAGGGACCACCCACCTCCGGCTCATGTCGCCCAATAACAACACCGCCTCGGCGACTCCAGACGCCACCCTCGCGAGCTATTTTGACCAAGAGATCAATACTTGGTATGCCAATTGGGCAACGACTCCGGTTGTGACCTTCGATCCGGCGTCGAAACACTACACCGGGTTCGTGCCTACGACGGGGGCCAATCAAGGATCCCTTTGTTTCTACTCGGGCCAACTGACTTCGCAGCCGACCAGCCCGCCGGCGTTCGTCCTCGTCGGCCAATCGGGAGAAAACATTACGAGCTCCGATGTCTGGCAGTGCGCCAACTCGCTCGCCCTGCCAAACGCCTCCGCCGCCCAGCTCAACGTCGGCAAAATCCTCGCCGCTGCGTTCAACCGGGGCATCGCCGGCTATTCGTTGACCGATGTCTATTCCGCAAATTGCAGCGCCGCCTTCTACCCTACCGGCGGGACTTGGAACACCTGGGCGCAGCAGTTTCACGCCGTCAGCAAGAACACACTCGCCTACGGCTTCCCCTACGACGACGTCTGCGACCAAAACCCCTCGATCAATCTTACCGAAACCTTGAGCGTCACGATCACCCTGGCCCCCTTGGGTTGACCCTGCGATGGGCTTCGCGCCGGCCGGAAATCAACTCTGACGACGCGACCGGTTGGCCTCTCGGCGAAGCCCCTGCTTTCTATTGCGGGTCGCTCCCTGCCGCTCCTTCTGGGGAAATCGACAAAAACGCTATGCCGGTAGATCGGCTCGTTGGTCGCCCGCCTCCTCTCGCTCGCGTCGCTGGAAGGAATCGTCGCCGTGCTTGTTCATCCTCATGGCAGGGAGAGGCGGCGCGAGCCGGTGGCAGGCGCCCCCAATCACCCACTGGAAAGAGCGCAGAACCGTGATTTTCTTGGGTTGCCGAATCGGAGCGGCCGGCCGACCGCGCTGCTTTCTCTACGCCATAACCCGACTTGTCCTCCGTGATTTCTTTGGCGGCTGGAGCTTTGGCGTTTGGGATTTCCGCGACTGCGGCTACAGCCCCACCAGCGCCCCGTTGCGCTTCAGCCAGTGTTCCGCCTCGCGCCAGCCGGGGCATACCTCCTCGACCCGCGCCCAAAAACGCGCCGAGTGGTTCATCTCCCGCCGGTGCATCAGTTCGTGATAGATGATGTAGTCGCGCACCGCGTCCGGGGTCTGCACGAGCCGCCAGTTGAGCGAAATAGTCCCCGTCGCCGAACACGAGCCCCAGCGCGAACGCTGGTTGCGCACCGACACGTGCGCCACGTCCACGCCCGTCACGGTCGCCAGCTCCCACGCGCGCGCGGGCAGTTCGATCTTCGCCCGTCGCGCGAAATGCGCCTCCAGCGTCGGCCGCAAATCCCCCTCGAGCGCGCGCACGCGAAACACATCCGCCGCGAGGCACACCTGCGGCCGCTCGCCCGCGCTCGCCACGCGGATCTCCTCGAGCGCGCCGCGCCAGAGCACGCGCGTGCCCACCGCCCAAATCTCCGCCGCGCGCGGCCGGCGCCGCTGGCGTTCGCGCGCGCGCGCGAGCCAGTCCGCGTGCTCCGCGACGAACCGCTCCGCCTCGCGCACCGAGCCGCGCGCCGGGATCGTCGCGACCGCCACGCCATCGCGCCGCAACGTCAGCCGGTAACGGTGCGCCCGCGGGC
>JBEANZ010000837.1:0-4027 GCA_041165185.1 Verrucomicrobiota bacterium
CGCCACATCGGCACGGCGAGCACCCCGACGAGCGCGGTGAGCACAACGAAGAGCGCCATCGCCAGAGAACGCGGCAGAAGATTCATGCGGGACGGCGGCGATGGTGGTGCGCGCGCCCGGCACGTCAAAACTTTCGACATTGCGCGCCGCGGGCGTTTGGCTGCCCGGCTCGACATGAAGTCCTTCTACCTCACGACCGCCATCGACTACGTGAACGGTTCGCCGCACCTCGGCCACGCCTATGAAAAGGTGCTGACGGACGTGATCGCGCGCTTCCGGCGGCAGATGGGCGACACGGTGCATTTCCTCACGGGCGTCGACGAGCACGGCCAAAAAGTGCAGGCCAGCGCGAAGAAGCAGGGCATAGCGCCCCAGCAATTTTGCGATGAAGTGAGCGCGGAATTCCGCGCCCTCCTCCCGAAACTAGCGATCACGAACGACGATTTCATCCGCACCACCGAGACGCGGCACAAGACCGTCGTGCGCGCCGTGCTCCAGCAGCTCTTCAACAAGGGCGAGATCTACAAAGCGGAATACCGCGGCTTCTACTCCACGCGGCAGGAGCAGTTTCTCCAGGAAAAGGACCGCCTGCCCGACGGCACGTGGCCGGAAATCTTCGGCGAGGTCACCGAGATCGTGGAGTCGAATTACTTTTTCAAACTGAAGCAGTATCAGGCGTGGCTCGTGGAATTCTACGAGAAGAACCCGAACTTCATCTTCCCCGCGTTTCGCCAGAAGCAGGTCGTCGAATTTCTGAAGGAGCCGCTCAACGATCTCTGCATCTCGCGTCCGCGCGAGCGCCTCGAGTGGGGCATCCCGCTGCCGTTTGACGAGGGCTACGTGACCTACGTGTGGTTCGACGCGCTGCTCAATTATTACTCCGCCGTCGCCGACAAACCCGGCGTGTGGCCCGCGGCCTACCACGTCATCGGCAAAGACATCCTCGTGCCGCCGCACGCCGTTTACTGGCCCATCATGCTGCACGCCGCCGGGCTCGTGCTGCCGCAGGGCATCATCGCGCACGGCTGGTGGCTGCAACGCGGCGCGAAAATGTCCAAGAGCACGGGCAACGCGCTCAACCCGCTCGACCTCGTGGAAGAGTTTGGCGTCGACGCCTTCCGCTACTTCCTGATTCGCGAGATGAACGTCGGGCAGGACAGCGACTTCACGCGCGAGCAATTTCTCGTGCGCTACAACAGCGAGCTCGCGAACAACCTCGGCAACCTCGTCAACCGCACGCTCAACATGACGACGCGCTTCGCCGCCGGCGTCGTTCCGCCCGCCGATTCGAGCGGGGACGAAGACCTCGAGAAAAATCTCCGCGCGCTCTGGGCAAAGACGCGCGACGAATTCATCCCGCTTTGCGAGGGCTTCCAGTTTCACACCGCCCTCGAACGCGCGATGGTGTTTCTCACGGAAACGAATTCTTACATCCAGAAGACAGCACCTTGGGAAAAAGCGAAGTCTGGCGCGGCAAAAGATCAGGCGTTGGTCAGAACTTCGCTTGCCACGATGGCCGAGGCGCTGCGCCTCGCCGTCGCGCTAATCCAGCACGTCACCCCCTCGACCACGGCAAAGATCAATTCGGTCCTCGGCTACGCGCCCGGCGCCGTGTGGCGCGACGAACTCAACTGGGACGCCCGCCTCGCCGGCCGCAAGGTCGACGGCGCGCTCGTGCTTTTCCCCCGCCCCGCGCCGCCCACGCCGGCGAAGTCGGCGTAATCTTTCTCTTTCCTCTTTCTCTTCATCTTTCTCCCGTCGCCCCGGCTCTGACGAAAGAGGAAGATAAAGATTCAGGAGAAAGATTTTCGGCATGACCATCCTCCCGCTCCAGCCCGCCGACAACGCCTCGCCCGAGGCGCTGCTGGCGTTTCTGGGACAGTGCCGCGCCGCCGCCGTGCGCGACAACCACGCGAAGCTCGTCAGCATCTCCCTCGCCGTCGACGCCCTCGACCCGCTCGCCGTGCTCGAGTCGATCTTCGAACCGGGCGAGCCGCATTTCTACGCGGAGCGCCCGGCCACGGAGACCGCCATCGCCGGCGCCGAGATCGCGGCGCAACACGAGGCGCACGGCCCGTCGCGTTTCGCCTCCGTGCAACAATGGATGGACGATACGCTCGCGCACACCATCGCGGTCGGCGATGTCACCGCGCCCTTCGGCGGCCCGCATTTTTTCGCCGCCTTCGCGTTTCACGACGAAGCCGAATCGGGCGAGCCGTTCCCTGCCGCGTCCGCGTTCGTCCCGCGCTGGCAGGTCGCGCTCGCCGGAAAAACCACGACCGCGGTCGCCAACTTCCTCGTCGCCTCCGACGCCGATCTCCCCGCGCTCGCCCAACGCGTGTGGCGCGCGCACGCGAAGTTCCAGCGTTTCGAGTTTTCGTCTTCCGATACGGTGGCTGCTGGAGAAGCGGCGCCCTCGCCGCGATCTTCGGCCGAACGCGGCGAGGGCGCCGCAGCTCCAGTTTTTGCCGTGCGCGAGACCGGCGACTACCGCGCCGCCGTCACCCGCGCTCTCGATCGGATCGCGGCGGGTGAGTTCAAGAAAATCGTCCTCGCTCGCGCGCAGGATCTCGCCGCCGACCGACCGCTGCATCCGTTGCAAATGCTCAACGGCCTGCGCCAGCGTTTCCCCGAATGCCATGCGTTCTCGTTCGCGCGCGGGCGCGGGCCGAGCTTCATTGGCGCGAGCCCGGAGCGCCTCGTGCGCGTCAGCCGCGGCCGCCTCGAAACCGAAGCCCTCGCCGGCTCCATCCGCCGCGGCGCGGGTGCGAGCGAAGACGCCGCCCTCGCCTCCGCCCTCCTCCGCAGCGAAAAAGATCAGCGCGAGCACCGCGAGGTGCTCGACGACATCATTGCGCGCCTGCGCCCGCTCGGCCTCGCGCCGGAGTTTCCCGCCGCCCCGCAAATCCGCCGGCTCGCCAACGTCCAGCATCTCCACACACCCGTGACCGCCGCGCTGCCGGAGTCGGTGCGCTTGCTCGACGTGCTCGCCGCGATGCATCCCACGCCCGCGGTCGGCGGCAGCCCGCGCGACACAGCCGTCGCGCACATCCGCGAGTTGGAAGGTTTCCCGCGCGGCCTCTACGCCGGCGCGCTCGGCTGGCTCAACGCCCGCGGCGGCGGCGAATTCTTCGTCGGCATCCGCTCGGCCGTAGTTGAAGGCGCGCACGCGTGCCTCTTCGCCGGCGCAGGCATCGTTGCCGGCTCGACGCCCGAAAAAGAGTTCGCCGAAACCGAGCTGAAGTTTAAGGCCATGCTCGACGCCCTCGCCGGCTGAAAAACGATGCCGCCCGACTCGCCCCTCGATTCCCGCAACGTCAATTCCCTCTGGGCCAGCGTGCTCGTCGAGACGCTCGCGCGCGGCGGGTTGCGGCACGCGGTCGTCTCGCCCGGGTCGCGTTCGGCGCCGCTCACGTTCGCCTTCGCGCGGCAGCCGGCGATTGCGACGGTGCCGGTGCTCGACGAGCGATCGGCCGGATTTTTCGCGCTCGGGATCGCCAAGCAGACGGGGCAACCGGTCGCGCTCCTCTGCACGAGCGGCACGGCGGCGGCGAATTATTTTCCCGCGATCATCGAGGCGCACGAGAGCCGGGTGCCGCTCCTCGTGCTCACGGCCGATCGGCCGCCGGAGCTGCGCGCGTGCGCGGCGGGGCAGACCATTGACCAGCAGAAAATCTTCGGCGGCTTCACGGAATTTTTTAACGAGCTGGCGATGCCCGAGGCCGACGCCGCGCGGTTCGCCTACCTGCGGCAGACCGTCGCCCACGCGCACGCGCGGGCGCTGCACGCGGGCGGGCCTGTTCACCTCAACGTCCCGTTCCGCGATCCGCTCGCGCCCAGCGCCGACGATGGCGCCGCCGCGAAATTTGCGGGTGCGATCAACTGGGAAACGTTTTTCGCGCCTATCGGGCCGACCACGCCCTCGCTGTTGCTCGCGCCCGTGCCGCCGCTCGTGACGGCGGTGCATGGCGTGATCGTGGCGGGTCCGCTCGACTCGGCGGACGCCGCGCGCGACGCCGCGATCATC
>JBEANZ010000838.1:0-8265 GCA_041165185.1 Verrucomicrobiota bacterium
GTTCCCCTTTTCGTCCCTTCGTCCGTCCGTCCATGAGTCTCCCGCCGTTTCCCGCCCACCTCCCGCTCTGCCAGCTCGCCGCTGGCGCGCTCGGGCGCGTGCGGGCCATCGAGGGCGACGCGGATTTTTGTCAGCGAGTTCGGGAAATGGGTTTCAGTGAATCGGCCTTCGTCACCAAAATGGGCGGCACCGGCACGATTCTCTGCCAAGTGAATGGCACGCGCATCGCGCTGAGTCACTCGGCAGCCAAAAATATCCTCGTCGAACAAGTCGCCCGGCGCTGATCCGCCGCGTCCGCGCATGGCTTTGCCGCCACACATTGTCGCCGCCCCCCCGGGGCCTGCCGCCGCGCGCCAGCCGGTCTACGCCCTCGTGGGTAATCCCAACTGCGGCAAGACCACGCTCTTCAACGCCCTCACCGGCCTGAAACAAAAAGTCGCCAACTACCCCGGCGTCACCATCGAGAAAAAAGTCGGCACCACCTACTCGCAGCACGGCCAGCCGATCACCGTGATCGATTTGCCCGGCACGTATTCGCTCGCTGCGCGCTCGCCCGACGAAGCCGTCACGCGCGACGTGCTCCTCGGCCGCCGCGCCGATACGCCGATGCCCGACCGCATCCTCTGCATCGTCGACGCCACCAACCTCGAGCGAAACCTCTACCTCGTTCACCAGATCCTCGACCTCGGCCGCCCCGTCATCGTCGCGGTCAACATGATGGACCTCGCCGTGAAGGCCGGGCTCAACCTCCGCCTCTCCCGCCTCGAACGCGAACTCGGCGTCCCCGTCATCCCCTGCGAAGCCCTCCACGGCAAGGGCCTCATCGATCTGCGCCTCGCCATGAGCCGCCCCGAGCTCCCGCTCTCGCGCCACGCGTGGGATGTGCCCACCGCGATCTCCGCCGCCGTCTCCGAACTCCAGGCCGCGCTCTCCTCCCACGATCGCAAGCCCCCGCTCATCGCGCGCGCCGAGGCCCTCCTCCTCCTCACCGATCAGGACAGCGTGCGCGTCGCCGGCTCGACGCCGCTCCACGCGCGCACCGCCGAAATCCTCGCCCAGTGGAAAAACCGCTGGGCCGGCGACGGCACCGACTGGGCCGCCACGCTCGTCAACTCCCGCTACGCCGCCATCCAGAAAATCACCGCCGATGTCGTCCTCCGCGCCGGCGCGACCGGCCCCAACCGCAGCGACAAAATCGACGCCGTCGTCACCCATCCCGTCTGGGGCTGGCTGATCCTCGGGAGCGTGCTGACGCTGCTGTTCGTCAGCATTTTTTCCTTCGCCGAGACGCCGATGACTTGGATCGACGACGCGTTTAGCGCGCTCGCCGACTGGACGCGCGGCCACATGGGCGACGGCGATCTGCGCGACCTCATCACCGACGGCGCCATCGCGGGCGTAGGCGGCGTCGTCAAATTCCTCCCGCAAATCCTCATCCTGTTTTTCTTCGTCGGCCTGCTCGAAAGCACCGGCTACATGGCGCGCGCCGCGTTCATGATGGACGGCCTGATGGGCCGCGTCGGCCTCAACGGCAAGAGCTTCATCCCGATGCTCAGTTCCTTCGCCTGCGCGATCCCCGGCGTCATGGCCACGCGCACGATCGAGAAACCACGCGACCGGCTCGTCACCATCCTCGTCGCGCCGCTCATGAGCTGCTCGGCGCGGCTGCCCGTTTACCTGCTGCTCATCTCCGCGCTGCTGCCCAGCGAGAGCGTCCCGGTTTTCACCAAGGCCGGCATCATGGTGGCGATGTATGTCGTCGGCACCGTCGGCGCGTTTTTCTTCGCGTGGCTCTTCAAACGCACGCTGCTCAAGGGCGAACCGCCGCCGATGATGATGGAGCTGCCGCCCTACCAACGCCCCGAGCTCAAGGTCGTCGTCACGCAAATGCTCGACCGCGCGTGGTCGTTTATCCGCTCCGCCGGCACCGTCATCCTCGGCATCAGCATCCTCCTCTGGTTTCTCGCCGCCTATCCGAAAGCTCCCGAGGGCGCGACGAAGCAGCAGCAGATCGAGCAAAGCTTCGCGGGCCGCGCCGGCCACCTCCTCGAGCCCGTGATCAAGCCGCTCGGCTTCGACTGGCAGATCGGCATCGGCCTCATCACGTCGTTCTACGCGCGCGAGGTGTTCGTGACCACGATGAGCGTCGTCTTCAACGCCGAGTCGGAAAAGGACAAGGAGGACACCAAGCCGCTGCGCGACGCGATGCTCACCGCGAAATGGCCCGACGGCCGCCCGCTCTTCACGCCGCTGGTGTGCGTGACGCTGATGATTTTCTACGTCTTCGCGATGCAGTGCGTGAGCACGCTCGCCGTGGTGAAACAGGAAACCGGCGGCTGGAAATGGCCGATTTTCCAAACCCTCTACATGACGGCCACCGCGTGGCTCGCGTCCTTCATCGTTTACCAAGGCGGCCGCCTGCTCGGCTTCTGACCATGTCGCCGCCACTCCAAACCCTCCTCGCGCTCGCCGTCGTGGCCCTCGCCGCGATCTGGCTGGCGCGCCGCGCGCTCGTGAAGAAAAAAACCACCGGCTGCGGCGGCGACTGCGGCTGCGATGCGCAGAAAGTCACCGCGCGGTTGAAGCAACACTGAGCGAGACCAAACCGCCCTCCCGCGCCCCCCGCCCCCATGGAAGTCATCATCCGCGACACCCAAGACACCGGCTGCATCCTCGGCGCCAAAATCATCGCGCGCGCCATCCGCGACAAACCCGACGCCGTCCTCGGCCTCGCTACCGGCCGCACCCCGCTGCGCCTCTACCAGGAACTCATCCGCCTCCACCGCGACGAGGGCCTCGATTTCAGCCGCGTCACCACCTTCAACCTCGACGAATACGTCGGCCTCGCGGGCGACCACGTGCAGTCCTACCGGTATTTCATGACGGAAAATCTCTTCCGTCACATCAACATCGACCTCACCCGCACGCACGTCCCCAACGGCATCGCCCCCGATCTCCACGCCGAGTGCCGCGGCTACGAGCAACGCATCCGCGACGCCGGCGGCATCGACCTCCAACTCCTCGGCCTCGGCCGCAACGGCCACATCGGCTTCAACGAACCCACCGGCTCCCTCCAATCGCGCACCTGGATCAAGATTCTCTCCGAGCAGACGCTGCGCGACAACAGCGCCGTCTTCGGTTCGTTCGACGCGATGCCGAAGCACGCCCTCACGATGGGCATCGGCACGATCCTCGACGCGCGCCGCTGCGTGCTCCTCGCGTTTGGCCCGGCGAAAGTCCGCGCCGTCGAGCATATGGTCGAAGGCCCGCTCGCCGCGATCTGCCCCGGCTCCGCGCTGCAACTGCACCCGCGCGCCACGGTCATCCTCGACGAAAACTCCGCCGCCGGCCTCCGCTTCGCCGACCACTACCGCTGGATCGACCGCCACAAGTTTGAGTGGCAACGCCACGGCTGACGCCCCGAATTTTCCGGCCGGCGCCGGTGAGGAATTTTCCGTCAGCATCGGAGGCCGCCCGCTCGCGGGCGCTCCTCCGCTCCTACCACGCCTCATCCCATTTACGAGATGCCTTTGGCCCGTAGGGCCGCCGCTCGTCGGCGTGCCGTCGCGCTTTGCCCGCGAGAGAGTGCCTATTGGCGTCCGCCCGCGCTCCGACACGAAAATTTCTTCCCGCCATCACGCCGTAGCAGCGAACGCCAGCAAGCCGGCCTCCACCTCACCGCGTCGCTCGCCCGTGGCTGCGAGCAAGAGCGGGCGAACCCGCGCGAAACCCGCGCGCCACGCCCCACCCCCGGCGCTCCGCTAACTCACCGTGCAGCGCGAAGTCGCCGCCATCGTGTTTTTGCCCGTGCAGGCCATCACGCCGGTGGCCTCGCATTTCGTCACCGCGCCCGTGGTGGTTTCGTCCGCGTCGAGGATCGAAATCGCGGGTGCTTGCCAGACCCGCTTCGCGTTTCGCGCGGCCACCACCGGACCGGCGACCTTGTTTTCAACCTGCTCGCTGGAAAAAGTGTCCATGCGCTCAACTTGGATTTTCCGCCGCCCCCGGCAAGCCGGCAGTCCCCCGCCCCCGCCCGATCGGCAACACGCCCACCGCCGCGATCACGCACAACCCGCCCGCGCCGAGAAACGCCCACGCGTAGCTCCCGAGCTGCTCCCGCACCACGCCCGCCGTGAACGTCGCAAACGCCGCGCCCACCTGATGCGCCGCCGCGATCCATCCGAAGACGATGCTCGCCTGCTCGCGCCCAAACACCTCCCCCGTCAGCCGCACTGTCGGCGGCACCGTCGCGATCCAGTCGAGCCCGTAAAACACCGCAAAAACTCCCAACCCCGCCGCCGGCCCCACGAGCGCCGCCGGCAAATGAACCATTTATTCGCCACCGCCGCGCCGAGCACCGTCGCCGCGAGCCCCGACCCCGCGCCCACGACCAAACCCCACAACACCACGAACTCCCAATACCTCGTCGCGACCGTCGAGAGCCCAAACCCCGCGCTCAACAACCCCATCGCCACCACCATCGTGCGCCGCAACCCGAAGCGTTGATAGAGCGCCGCCGCAAACGGCCCGATCAGCCCGTAGAGAAAAATGTTGATCGATATGATCGAAGCGACCTTCGCGCGGCTCCACTGAAACTCGTTGCCAAACGGGAGCATGATGACCCCCGGCGTCGCCCGTGCCGCCGCCGCCGCGAGCAACGTCACAAACGTCACCCCCGCGACGACCCACGCGTAGTGGAGCCGCGGGCGCGGGCGGCGCCGCCGCCGGAGGAGAAATTTCAAGGGGCATCGGCCGCCACGGTGCGCGCGCACGCGCCGGCCGCAAGGTCCGCCGCGACTGTCGCGCGCGGAATTCCGGGTTGCTGCGCGCCCCGATCCGCTGTCGCTTGCGCGCCGCCACCCCGCGACCGCCCCCACCACGCCCCCCCCGATGAACCCGATCCACGATCTCCGCCAACACGTGCGCCGCGAACTCGAGGCGCCGCCCGCGCTGCGCCGGTTTGGCAGCGGCTGGCTGAGCGGCGTGCTCGGGCTCGCGCTCGGCGGCGGCGGCCTCCTGTTGGTCTTGGCCCTGCGGGCGCCGGGCGCGTTGTCGATGCCCGAGCTCACGCGCCTCCACGCGAGCGGCTGGTTTCGCCTCGTGCTCCACGGCGTGCTGCTCGCCGGCTTCACGCTCTCCGCGCTCAGCCTCGCGCTGCGCCGCGACCGCGTGCTCGGCACCGTGGGCCTCACCGCCGCGCTCCTCGCCGCGCTGCTCGGCGGCTCGCGCGCCACCTCGCTCGCGCCCGATCCCACGCCGCTGTTTCTCGGCCTCGATTTCTTCGTGCTCAATGTGCTCTTCACCGGGTTTCTCTTCGTGCCGGTCGAGCGGATTTTCCCGCACCGGCCCGGGCAGCCGCTGTTCCGCGACGAGTGGCGCGAGGATTTGTTCTACTACCTCGTGAGCAGCCTGCTCGTGCAGGCGATCACGTTTCTCTCGTTCGGCCCGGCGCGCGGGCTCGCGAGTCTCGCGGCGCTCGCCGGCCTGCGCGCCTGGATCGGCGCGCTGCCGTTCGCCGTGCAGTTCTGCGCGATCATGTTCCTGACGGACCTCGTGCAATACTGGGTGCACCGCGCGTTTCACCGCGTGCCGTGGCTGTGGCGCTTCCACGCCGTGCACCACTCGGCGCGGCACATGGACTGGATGGCCGGCGCGCGGATGCACTTCCTCGAGATCCTCGCGCTGCGCGGCACCACGGTGATTCCGATGCTCGCGCTCGGGTTTTCCGCCGGCGCGATGAACGCCTACATCCTGCTCGTCTATCTCTACTCGACCTTCGTCCACGCCAACCTCGGCTGGCGGCTCGCGTGGGTGGAAAAATTTCTCGTCACCCCGCGTTTCCACCACTGGCACCACGGCCTCGAACGCGAGGCCATCGACGTGAATTTCGCGATCCATTTCCCGCTACTCGACCGCCTCTTTGGCACGCACCATCTCCCGCCCGAGGCGTGGCCGACCGGCTACGGCATCGACGGCCACCCGGTGCCGCGCGGCTACGTCGCGCAGCTCAAATACCCCTTCCAACGCGACGACGCGAACGCCCCGCCCGCCGGCCCCGCCTGACGCCGCGGCGCGAAGAACCCGCGCCGCCGCTCAGCGCTTCTCCTCCATCAACCCGACGAGATTCCCATCCGGATCGCGCACAAACCCGATCCACAGTTCGTGATCCGGCATCTTCGCCGCAAGCTGCGGCGCGCGCTCGTTCACGGCCCCCCGTGCGACAATCGCAGCGTGCGTAGCCGCGATGTCCGTGACCTTGAAATAGAGAGCGGAGTTTTTCCCCACCTCCCCCGCGCCCTGCGGCGTCGTGAGCATGATGCGCACGCCCCCCGCCGCGAGAAACGCGAGGTTCGGCCCCGCCGGAAACAAAAACTTCAACCCGAGCACATCGCGGTAAAACCCCGTCGCCCGCGCCACATCCCCGACGACAATCGCGATCTGGCCGATCTCGGAAAGCGCGGGAGAAACCGCGGGCAGGGTGGGGGAGTTCATGCGCGAGAAACTGGGCCGCGCACGCGCCGCCGTCGAGCCGGAGGTGGCGGACGGACACGTTGCGTGCTCAGCCTGTGAGCCAGCGGAAGGCGGCGCGGAGGGATTGGTTCACGGCTTCGCCGAGGCCGTAGAAAAAAAACAGCGTGCCCAGCATCACCGCGTAGCCGGCGGCGATGAAGAGGCCGTCGCGCGTCATCAGGCCCGCCGCGATCAGCAGGATCGTCCAGCCGGGAAACGTGTTCGTAAACGGCACCGGCAGCGGCAGCGCCAGCAGCAGCGCGGCCAACACGATCACCGCGAGGTGCAGGGCGTTGAGGGACTTCGCGCCCGTGAGCACGAGCGCGCGCGGGCGCAGGACGCGTTCCAAAAACGCGACCACGCCGCGCGTGACGCCGAGGACTTTGCCGAGAAATCCGGCGGGGAGTTGCCGGTCGAGCAGCCACGCCGGCAGCCACGGCAGCCGGCCAAACGCGAGTTGCGCCGCGATCGTGGCGACGGTGAGGCCGAGCGGCGTCGAGGTGCCGGGCACCGACACGGGTAATAAAAACGGCAGCACGAACAAAATCATCAGCAACTCGTAGGCGCGCCCCGCGAGCACGGTGATGATCGCGCGCAGCGTCGCGGGCCGATCGGCAAACGTGTCGCGCAGGCGCGCGAGTTCCACCGAGAGCGGCGGCGGCGGCGCGGCGGGTGGGGGAGGGGAGGGCGCGAGAGTGGGAGTGTTCACGTGCCGCGTTGGTTGCCGAAGGGTTCGAGGTGGAGGCGGTGGGCGTAGCGGTAGCCGCGAGGGTGGCGGCCGAGGGCGCGCTGCGCGGCGGAAAAATTTTCCACGGCGGCGGCGTGAGGCGGAGGTGACGTGGAGGGGTTCATGGGGCGGGAGCGGGTCCGACATTGGCCGCTCCCCGGTTGGAAACAACCCCGGGGGTTTCCAGAGCGCGGTCCTTGTGCCCGTCGGGTCGGTCGATTCCTTCGCCGGCGTCGCCTCATGGATTCATCCCTCGTCCTCTTCCCCTTCGCCGACTATTGGTGGTTCTACGCCGGCTTCACGCTGTTCGTGCTCGGTATGCTCGCCCTCGACCTCGGCGTCTTCCACCGCGAAGCCCACGAGGTGAGATTTAAGGAGGCCCTCGTCTGGAGCATCGTCTGGGTGACCCTCGCGCTGATCTTCTGCTACGGCTTCTGGCAATATTCCCATTGGAAACTCCCGCAGGATCCCCGGCTCCTCGCCGCCGGGCTCACCGCCGCGCAGGCCTCCACGCTCGCCAATCAGACCGGCCTCGAATTCCTCACCGGCTACGTCGTCGAGAAGTCCCTCTCCGTCGATAACGTCTTCGTTTTCGTCGTCGTCTTCTCCTACTTCGCCATTCCGCCGAAGTATCAGCACCGCGTGCTCTTCTACGGCATTCTCGGCGCGCTCCTGTTCCGCATCGTGTTCATCGCCCTCGGCGCCGCGCTCATGCAGTTGCACTGGGTGATCTGGGTCTTCGGCGCGTTTCTCATCGTCACCGGCATCAAGATCCTCTTCGCCCCCGAGAAGCCCATCGACCCGGAGAAAAATCCCGTCATCCGGCTCCTGCGGAAAATGATCCCCGTCACCCCGCAGCTCGACGGCCAGAATTTCTTCACGCGCCGGGCCGGCCTCCTCCACGCCACCCACCGCCAATTCTCCGAGTGGGCTAAGTGATTGACTGGGCGGGGTGCAGACCGATTTGGCGGGACAACCGCGGAAAAACTTTCCAACGTTAGGCCATGACACCGTCCCAAGGCGCACCG
>JBEANZ010000839.1:0-3114 GCA_041165185.1 Verrucomicrobiota bacterium
ACGTCCCCGCCATGCCCCACGCTCAGGAGATCCTCGTCCCGGAAGTTTCGCTCGCGGTGAAAACGGGCCGCTGGCTCCTCGGCCTGATCGGCATCCGCAACGCGGAGGACAAGATGCGCGACAACGCGGTGACCTGGCTCGAGCTCGCCGACAAGGTCCACGACTTCCGTCGCGACGTGCTCGCGCCTGCGCAGGTGGCCGAGTTGCAGGGCAAGACCGCCGCGCTGCGCGCCTTGCTCAAGGAGCGCGCCGGCGCCGAGAAACTGAAACTCGCCATCGAGTCGCTCGAGGAGGTCATGCGGCGCACCGGCGGTGCGATTTACCCGAAGGGCGCGCTCGTCGAGAACGTCGAATTCTTCCTCGTCGCCGCGATCGTGATTCTCGGGATCCGCACGTATTTCGTCACGCCGTTCAAGATTCCCACGAACTCGATGTGGCCGACCTACAACGGCATGACGCCGGAGGTGTTCACCAAGACCGCGGACGAGCCCGGCGTCGCCGCGAAGCTGGTGCGAGGCGTCGCGTTTGGGGCGTGGCCGCACCGGCTCGACGCGCCCGTGGCCGGCGAGATTCTCCTGCCCATCGGCGGCGACGCCCGCGGGATCGTGCACGGCCCAAAGGTGCGGGGCCGCACGTGGGCGGTCATTCCGACGACCGTGCGCGAATACACGCTCATCGTGGGCAACGCGAAGGTGACCACCAAGCTGCCGCTCGACTTCGATTTCGACTGGGTGGCCTACGACGCGTTTTTCGCCGACGGCAAACACCACTATTCGCAGGACCGGTTGATGGCGGCGATCCAGCGGAAGTTTGACGCTCGCGAGGTGGTGGAGCAGGAGGTCGATGGCGTCGTCCTGCGCTGCGTGCGCACGGGTAAGCACGTCCGCGCCGGCGAGCGGATGCTATCGTTCGACGAACTCACCGGCGACCAGCTCTTCGTGGATCGTGTTTCCTACCACTTTGTCCCGCCGACGGTCGGCAGCGGATTTGTTTTCCGCACGGACAACATCAACAGCCCCTACATGCGCGACCGCGAGACCGGCGGGCAGATCCAAAGCTACTACATCAAGCGCCTGGTCGGCGTGCCCGGCGACACGCTGGAGGTCCGCGAGCCCGGATTGATCCGCAACGGCGCGCCGATCACCGGCTCGGCGGCGTTTGACGCGAACGCGCGCCGCGCCGGCACCTACGGCGGCTACGTGGCGAATTACAAGTTGAGCCCCGGAGAGAAGGTCAAGGTCCCGGCCGACGGCTACTTCGCGATGGGCGACAATTCCGCAAACAGCCAGGACAGCCGCTACTGGGGCTTCGTGCCGGAGAAGGACGTCGTGGGCCGGCCGCTGTTCGTGTATTTTCCGTTCACGCGTCACTGGGGCCCCGCGCGCTAGCGCCGAGACGCGGAGATTTCGCGCCGCCGTAACGGCCAGCGGCAGCAAGCGTGCGCGGGCACCGGCACCACGCACACCAGCGTTGCCCGCCGCAACCGGTTCGCCCAAGACACCGCGATGAATGTCCTCCTCGCCGACGCCGCTGCGCGCTCGATCCGCTATTTGGAAAAGCTGGAAACGCGCTCCGTCGCGCCGACGCCCGCGGCGCTCGCCGCACTCAACGCCCTCGACGAACCGCTCCCCGCCGCATCGAGCGATCCGGCGGCGACGCTGCGGCTGCTCGACGAGGTCGGCTCGCCCGCGACGATGGCGATGGCGGGCGGGCGTTTCTTCGGCTTCGTGATTGGCGGCTCGTTGCCCGTGGCGCTCGGCGCGAACTGGCTCGCGGGCGCCTGGGATCAAAACGCGGTGCTCTACCGCGCCTCACCGGCGTCGGCGCGGCTCGAGGAAGTCGCCCTTCGCTGGGTGCTCGAGGTGCTGGGACTGCCGCGCGAGTGCGGCGGGGCGTTCGTCACGGGCGCGACGGTGGCGAATCTCACCGCGCTCGCGGCGGCGCGTCACGTCGTGCTCGCGCGGGCGGGTTGGCGCGTCGAGGCCGACGGACTTTTCGGCGCGCCGCCGATCACCGTGATCGTCGGGGCGGAGGTGCATCCGTCGGTCACGAAGTCGCTCGGCATTCTCGGACTCGGCCGCACGCGCGTGGTGTCCGTGCCCGTCGACGCACAGGGCCGCATGATCGCGGAGAAGATGCCCGCGATTTCCGGCCCGACGATCGTCTGCGCGCAGGCGGGCAACGTGAACACCGGCGCGGTTGATCCCCTCGTGGAGATTTGCCGGCGCGCCCACGCGGCGGGCGCGTGGGTGCATGTCGATGGGGCCTTCGGGTTGTGGGCCGCCGCCGCGTCGTCGCGCGCTCATCTCGTCGCAGGTTGCGCGGACGCCGACTCGTGGGCGACCGACGCGCACAAGTGGCTCAACGTGCCCTACGACTCCGGCCTCGCTTTCGTGCGCGACGCCGACGCGTTGCGCGCGGCGATGACGATCACGGCGGACTATTTGCCGACGCAGAGCGAGTTTCGGAATCCGTCCGACTACACGCCCGAACTCTCGCGGCGCGCGCGCGGCGTCGAGGTGTGGGCCGCGCTCCGGAGCCTCGGCCGCGCAGGCGTGGCGGATTTGATCGAGCGCAACTGCGCGCAGGCGCGGACGTTTGCCGCGAAGCTGGCGGCGGCGGGATTCGAGATTCTCAACGACGTCGTGCTCAACCAGGTGCTCGTCGCGTTTGGCGACGCGGAAAAAACGAAACGCGTGATCGCGGCGATTCAGGCGGAGGGCACGTGCTGGGCGGGCGTCACCGTGTGGCAAGGCCGCACGGCGATGCGCATCAGCGTCTCGTCGTGGGCGACGACGGACGCCGATGTCGAGCGCAGCGCCGCCGCGATGATTCGCGCGGCGCGCACGTAGCGCGAATCAGGCAACGCGCGAGGGCGGCGGCGGGGCCGGGGCGTCGGAGACGTTTTCAAACGCGAGTCCCGCGCGGCAGTGCGGGCAATCGGCGGGCAACCAGAGATCGTAGTTCACCCGCGCGATCGCTTCGAGCGGGGCGTGCTCGGATGCCGCGAATCGGTCGGCGGCGCCGCCGAAGACGAAGAGCGCGCCGAACGCCACGGGCCGCGCGCCGTGCGTGCGAATGTCGGCGCACGTGCCGCGCACGGCCGAGCCGGCG
>JBEANZ010000840.1:0-2598 GCA_041165185.1 Verrucomicrobiota bacterium
CATGCGCGGGAGTGGGTCGGGTGTGGTCATCTCAGAGGTTTCCTTTCTTGAGTTCCGCCATCAAATGGTCAGCCATGCGCCACGCGAGGGCCATGATGGTGAGCGTGGGATTTTTGTCGGCGTTGGAGCAGAATGTGGCGCCGTCGCCGAGGAAGAGATTCGGCACATCCCAGGTCTGGCCAAAGGTGTTCGTCGCGGAGGTTTTCGGATTGTCGCCCATGCGGGCGCCGCCGACCTCGTGCTTCACATTGCCGCCGGGGCGGATGGCGGTGAGCGGATCGGCGGCCGGGGGCTGGCGAACTTTTCCGCCCATGGCCTCGATGAGTTGCGCGAAGGTTTTTTGCGCGTGCGCGACCTGGCGGAGTTCGTGGTCGGACCACTGCCAATGAAAACGCAGCGCGGGCATGCCCCACTGATCCTTCACGACAGGGTCGAGTTCGCAGAAACAGTTTTCGTTGGGAATCATTTCGCCGCGACTGGCGAAGCTCACGGACGCGCCGTAGTAGCGCCGCGCGTCTTCCTTGAACTGGCGGCCGAAACTTCCGCCGGTCAGGTGCTCAAGGTTGGCGCCCGTGGTGACGCCGGGCATTTTTCGGCCGGTGCTGAATTCGACGTGGTAGCCGCGGGCGAAATCCAGTTTGCCAGCGAGCTGATCACCGTAGAGCCACCACGGGATGTAGACGTGCGCGCCGCCGGCGCCGTCTTCGTTGTGAACCGGGAGATTTTCAAGGAGCGGGATGTGACCGCCCAGGGCGGCACCGACGGTGTCCATGATGTATTTCCCGACGACGCCGCTGGAGTTGGCGAGGCCCTGGGGAAAACGCGCGGACTTCGAGTTGAGGAGAATGCGCACGGAGTCGCAGGAGCTCGCGGCGAGCACGACGACGCGCGCGGTGGCGCGGCCCTCGGCGCCGGTTTTTTTATTCACGTAGATGACGCCAGTGGCTTTGCCGGCGGCGTTGAGCGTGACTTCGCGGACCATCGCATCGGTGAGGATGTCGAGGTTGCCGCTGGCGAGGGCGGGCGGCAGGTGGACGGTGGTCGATTGATAGTTGGCTTTGATGGAGCAACCGCGACCGCACTCGGTGGCCCAGAAACACGCGGCGCGGCTGCGCATGGATTCGGCGAGGAGGCGCTGCGCCTTCGGATTGCCGGGATGGAGTTTGGCGGGGATGCGGTCGGCATCCTGGCGCGTGCTGAGCACGGCGCGGTGAATCGGCACGATGGGCAGGCCGAGTTTTTTCGCGCGTTGTTGGGCGAGGAGTTCGCCGGCGCGGGCTTTCGGCGGCGGCAGGAGGACGCCGGGCGAAGAGTCGGGCGTGTTTTCCAAACCCTCGTTGGTGCCGAAAACGCCGACGAGCATTTCGACTTTGTCGTAGTAGGGCGCGACATCGTCGTAGCCGATGGGCCAATCGAAACCGAGGCCGTCGCGACGGTGGGGTTTGAAATCGTAGGGGCCGTTGCGCAGCGAGATGCGGCCCCAGTGGTTGGTGCGGCCGCCCAACATGCGCGCGCGCCACCACGTGAATTGGCGCGCGGGATCGGAGGAGGCGTTGGTGTAGGGCTCGCCGGGAACGGCCCAGCCGCCGTCGACGGTGGCGTCGTAGAAACCGATGGGTTTATCGGGCGTGTTGGCGGCGCGGAGCGGAGCCTGGCCGTCGTGTTGAAACATGGGCGTCTCCTTCACTGGATCGTAGTTCCGCCCGGATTCGATCATGAGGACTTTCACGCCTGACATCGTGAGCGTGTAGGCGGTTTGACCACCGGCGGCGCCGGAGCCGACGACGATGACGTCGTAGGTGGGTTGGGTTTTGTCGGAGGTGATGAGGGGCATGGGGGCGGGTCGGTCAGTGAACGGCGTCGTAAAGAGCGAGAATCTGCGCGGGCGTAAGCGCGTGGTGGAACACCGCTACTTCGTCGAGCGTGCCGTCCCAAAAGCCGGCATTGTTGGTTTCGGGTTCGATACCGTCACTGAGTTTTGCACCGATCGCTAGCACGGAGGGTGCGATCTGAGTGAGGCTGGCGCAGGGCGTTGCAGCGACTTGCTGGCCGTTGCGGAAGAGGCGCAGCATCGTGCCATCGAGGGTGAAGGCGACGAACTGCCATTCGCCGATCGGCAATGGCCCGGTGTCGCGGACGCCCACCTCACTGCCCGCCTGGTCGTGCACGTGCACCTCGAGACTGCCCTCGTCGTGCCAAAGGCCAAAGTGGAACTGACCGCCCTGATTCCGTCCGGCGTTTTTGGACCAGTTTTTCGCAATGCTCGCCCAGCGTGGGCGGCTCTCGGCGCGCACCCACGCGCAAACGGTGAGCGCAGCGGCGGGCGCGAGAGGGAAATCCGGGACGACCGCGTAGCTGCGGGTGGCGGGGCCGCCGAGGCGGAGGCCGGCGCCGATTTTTCCGGGGGCCGACGTGCACTCGCTCGCGCCGCGCACGATGCGGCCGTGGAGGCGGTGGGAGGAGACATCGACGAGCTGCGTGGCTGCGGGCGTGATCCTCATGCGATAGTAGACGACGGGATCGAATTGACGGATCAGATTGGGGTAGTTGCTCGTCGGTTCGTCGAGGGTGCGCATGAAACGCTCGGGTTGGTAGTCG
>JBEANZ010000841.1:0-2966 GCA_041165185.1 Verrucomicrobiota bacterium
GGAGACCGGCCTCATCGAGTCGCTCGAGGGCAAGCGTGCGAACCCGCGCATCAAGCCGCCTTATTTCCCGGCCGGCCTCGGCCTCTATCAGTGCCCGACGATCGTCAACACCGTCGAGAACTGATAGAGGCCGAGGACGGCCGGGAAATACGGCGGCTTGATGCGCGGGTTCGCACGCTTGCCCTCGAGCGACTCGATGAGGCCGGTCTCCTCGCCGCAGATGTAGGCGCCCGCGCCGCGATGCACGAAGATGTCGCACGAGTAGGTCGTGCCGCAGATATTTTTGCCGACGAAGCCCGTCGCGCGCGCCTCGGCGATGGCTTTTTCGAGTATGCGCGCGCCGTGCGGCATCTCGCCGCGGATGTAGATGTAGGCCTGCTTCACGTTGTTCGCGAAGCACGAGATCATCGTGCCCTCGATCAACTGATGCGGATCCTGATGCATGATGTAGCGGTCCTTAAACGTGCCCGGCTCGGACTCGTCCGCGTTTACGATCAGGTAAATGGGTTTGCCGCTCTTGCGGTCGACGAGACCCCACTTCACGCCGCACGGGAAACCCGCGCCGCCGCGCCCGCGCAGGCCGGATTTTTTCACCTCGTCGATCAGCTCCTCGGGTTTGCGCGTGACGGCTTTCTTGAGGACCTCGTAACCGCCGTGCTTCTGATAGCACGCGATGTCGTTCGTGTAGCCAGCCTCGTCGATGTGCTGGAAAATGATGCGACGTTGAGCGGGAGCGGCCATGTTATTTCTTCGCCTCCGCTTTGATCTGATTGGAAATCAGCTTGGCCTTAGCGCAGTCGACCTTCTCGTGGAGGTCGTCGTCGATGAGCACGACGGGCGCGGTGCCGCAGCTCGCGAGGCACTCGACGAAATCGATCGTCACCTCGCCATCGGGGGAGATTTCGCCGCGGTGCGTGTTGAATTCCTTTTCGAACTGCTCGCACGTCTTGTAGCCGCCGAGGAGCGCGCACGAGAGCGTGCGGCAGACCTTGATGTGCCGGCGGCCGATCGCCTTGCGGCGGAACATCGGATAAAAGGTGACGACCTCGTAGACGTTGATCGGTTCGAGCTCGAGTTTCGCGGCGATCCACTCCTCGGCTTTTTCCGGGATGTAGCCGATGTCTTCCTGGATGAGGTGCAGCAGCGGGAGCGTGGCGCTGCGCTTCTGCGGGTAATGCGTGATCACCTCGTCGATCTTGGAGAGCGTGTCGGGCTTGAGATTCATGCGCGCGGGTCCGGCGATCATCGGTCGCACTCGCCCATGACGAAGTCGAGCGAGCCGAGGATGGAGACGACGTCGGAGACGAGGCAACCGACGCACACTTTCGGGAGGATGGAGAGGTTGGCGAACGAGGGGGCGCGGATTTTCAGGCGCCACGGGACGCCGCCGCCCTTGCTCACGATGTAGAAACCGAGCGCGCCCTTGGGATTCTCCGCCTCGAAATACACCTCGCCGGCCGGCATTTGCGGGCCCTCGGTCACGAGCATGAAATTTTGGATGAGTTCCTCCATCGACGACATGATCTTGTCCTTCGGCGGGGCGAAAATTTTCCGCGCGTCCTTCGCATACCAGTCGCCGCCGGGGAATTTCGCGATGGCCTGCCGGATGATGCGGACGGACTGGCGCATCTCCTCGCCGCGCACGAGATAGCGGTCGTAGCCGTCGCCCTGCGTGCCGACGGGGATGTCGAAGTCATACTGCTCGTAGCCGGAGTAGGGCTTGTCCTTGCGCAGATCGAGCGGGACGCCGCTGCCGCGGAGGTTCGGGCCGGTGAGGCCGTAGGCGAGCGCATCGGCCTTCGAGATCACACCGACGCCGACGGTGCGGTCCATGAAGATTTTGTTTCGCGTGAGGAGCGAGAGGATCTCCTCGAGGATCGGGAGGAACTGATCGCAGAACGCGCTCACGCGGCCGATCCAGCCGTCGGGCACGTCGCGCTGGAGGCCGCCGATGCGCGCGTAACTCGTGGTGAAGCGCGCGCCGGTGAGTTCCTCGAAGAGCTTGTAGAGCTTCTCGCGCTCCTCGAAGGAATACATGAACACTGTCCATGCGCCCGTATCGATACCGAACGCCCCGAGCCCGAGTAGGTGCGCGGAGATGCGCGCCATCTCCGCCGTGATCACGCGGATCGCCTGGCAACGCGCGGGCACCTCGAGTTTGGCGAGGCGCTCGACGGCGATGGCGTAGGCCATGTTGTTCGCGAGCGGCGCGAGGTAATCCAACCGATCCGTGTAGGGCACGAATTGGTTGTAGGTCATGTTCTCGGCGATCTTTTCGTCGCCGCGATGCAGGTAACCGATCACCGGGTCGCACTTCGTGAGGATTTCGCCGTCGAGCTCCATTTGCAGGCGAAGCACGCCGTGCGTGGACGGGTGCGACGGGCCCATCGAGAGCGACATTTTCTCGGTCTCGAATTCCGGCTGCGCGGCGGCGGATTTCGCGGCGGCGTCGGGGAAGGTAAATTCGGTGGCCATCGCGGTTAGTCCTTCACTTGGCGAAGCGGGGTCTGGTCGGGGCGCGCGTGGCGGTCGGCCCAGCTCTCATCCTTCGCGCGCGGCTCGGCCTCGGTCATGTTGATCTCGCCGGGCGCGGCCACGAACGGCCCGCCGGCCATCGGCGCGGCGACGACCGTGGTTTTCGTTTCCGCGGCGATCTCGGCGTCGGGCAGCACCGTCTCGATGCCCGCGAGCGGGAAATCCTTCCGCAGCGGGTGATAGGGATAACCGTCCCACATCAGGATCCGGCGCAAATCGGGGTGGCCGGTGAACGTGATCCCGAACATATCGAAGCACTCGCGCTCGTGCCAGTTGGCGCCGGCCCAGAGGCTCACGACGCTCGGCACGGCGGGCTCGGTGTCGCTCGCGCAGTTCGCCGCGACGCGCAGGTAGTTGTGACTGGTCGTCGAAAACAGGTGGTAAACCACGGTGAAGCGCGGCGAAACGCCCTCGGCCCAATCGACCGCCGT
>JBEANZ010000842.1:0-5496 GCA_041165185.1 Verrucomicrobiota bacterium
CGGTGTCCCGAAAACTCCGCGACCTCGTAGCGGCAAGCGCCTGCGAGCCGACATCGCAACCGCGCCGACGCCAGCCGCGCCGCGCCCAACCGCCCGTGGCTGCGAGCGCGAGCGAGTGGACCGCCCCATCGCCTTTGCGTAGGCCCGGAGGAGTCCCCGTAAAATTCAGTCTCCTCCGAGGAGAATCTGCGGCTCCCTGAATCTGCGGGAATTTTCTTCCCGAAATTTGCGGCGTAGCCCGACCCTCAAGCCGCGCCGTCCGCCTCACTGCGGCTTATGCGCCCCGCGTCCCGCCGCCGCGTCACGCTCCGCCTCGCCGAGCGTGCGGTTGAACGTCGCGCCGTAACCCACGGTCTGCCGATACGGCGAGGCCTGCCACGGATCGTTGCCGGCGCTGCGCGGGTCGCCCGTTTTCTCCAAAAAAACGCGCAGCTCGGCCCAGAGTTTTTCCTTCGGCGCGGAAAATTTCGGATCGGTCGCGAGGTTGTTCACCTGATCGGGATCGGCCTGCACGTCGTAGAGTTCTTCGAGCGGTCGCTTCGCGTAGCAGAGCGCGAACTCCCGCGGGAAACGTTTCTGGTTTTCCGCGTTCTCCATGAAATCCTTGATCGGCCCGCCATCGACGTCGCCGTGGAAAGTTTTGTTGGAGGAAACGAATTCCGGTCCGCCCGTCGGCCAGCGGTCGGGCGCGAAGTTGCGGATGAAGAGAAACCGCTCAGTGCGCACCGCGCGCATCGGGTAGCCCGCGCCATCGGGCCGGCACCACGTGTGCCGCTCCATCCCCGTAAACGCGCGATCGCGCGCGGGATCGATGAGGCCGGACTTCGGCGACGCGAGAACGGGCAGCAGGCTGCGGCCGGTAACGAGCACCGGCACGGGCAGGCCTGCGGCCTCGAGAAACGTCGGCGCAAAATCAAGGTGGCTCACGAAGTCGTCCACCGTGCGCCCGGCCGACACGCGGCCTGGCCAGCGAATCGCGAGCGGCATCCGCACGCCGGGATCGTAGAGGCTCACCTTCGCGCGGGGGAACGGCATGCCATTGTCGCTCGTAACGACGACGAGCGTGCGATCGAGTTCGCCGAGATTTTCCAGGCGCGTGAGCACGCGCGCGAGCTGCTGGTCGAACCAGTCGATCTCGTGGGCGTAGTCGAGGATGTCCTCGCGGATCTCGGGCGTGTCGGGCCAGTAGGCGGGCACGCGCACATCGGCGGGATTTTTTCCCCAGCGTTTGCCGACGCCCTTCTCGTAAACCCGGTGCGGCTCCGTCGCGCCGAGCCAGAAGAAAAACGGCGCGCCCTTCGGCCGGTCCGCGAGAAACGCCTCGAAGTTGGCCGCGTAGTCGCGCGCGTCGAGCGTCTCGTGCGTGGGCGGCGAGTGGAGTTTCGCGTTGTATTCGCGGCCGAGCGGATGGCGCGTCAGCCCGCCCGGCTGCCACTCGCCGGGCCCCCAGCCCTTGCCGGTGAAACCGACGTGATAGCCCGCGTCCTCCAGCGCGTGGGTGAACGGCGGGTAGGCCTTCGGCAGCGTGCCGTAGAGCAGCCCGGCCTCGCCGATTTGCCAGATGTGGCGGCCGGTGAGCACCGCGCTGCGCGACGGCGTGCACGAAGGGCTCGCGCAGAACGAGTGCGTGAAGTGCGCGCCCTCCCGCGCCACGCGATCAAACGCCGGCGTGTGCACGATGCGGCTGCCCGCGATGCCGGTGTCGCGCCACGACTGGTCGTCGGTGATGACGAAGAGGATGTTGGGCCGCGGCTCGGCGGCACTTCCAACCGCAGCGGAGAGGAGCGAGGCGAAAGCGAAAGCGGCGAGGAGCGGGGGTTTCATACAGGGAAAGAGAGCCTGCTGCGAAACGCTAGAGCGCGGAGAGCAACCCGCCGTCGACAAAGAGAATCTGGCCGTTGACGAAGTCCGACGCGCGCGCCGCGAGAAACACCGCCGCGCCCACGAGTTCCCGCGGCTCGCCCCAGCGCCCCGCCGGTGTGCGCGCGCAGATGTAGCGCTCCCACACCGGATCGATGGTTAGCACCCCGGTCATGTCCGTCCGCATGTAACCGGGCGCGATCCCGTTGGCCTGAATGCCGCGCCCCGCCCACTCGACGGCCATCGCGCGCGTGAGCATTTTCAATCCGCCCTTCGCCGCCGCATAGTTCGCAATTGTCGGGCGCGAGATCTCGGAGTTGAGCGAGCAGAGGTTGATGATTTTTCCCGCGCCGCGCGCGATCATGCCCGGCACGACGGCGCGCGTGACGAGAAACGCGCTGGTGAGATTCGTGTCGATCACCGCCTGCCACGTCTCGCCCGACATCGCCTCGAGCGGCGCGCGGCGGTGGATGCCGGCGTTGTTGATGAGGATGTCGATTCCGTCACCGGTCGCGCCCGTGAAGTCCGCCAGCGCCGCGCAGATTTCAGCGGAGTTGGTCACGTCGAAGCGCCGGCCGCTGACGGCGAAGCCTTCGCCGCGCAGCGTCGCCACCGCCGCATCAAGCCGCGCGGCATCGAGATCGTTGAGGATCACCTCGGCACCGGCGGTCGCGAGTCCGCGCGCGAGCGTAAGCCCGATGCCCTGGCCCGAGCCGGTGATCAGGGCGCGTTTGCCGCGCAGGGAAAAAAGTTCGCTCGCCGTCACCGCGCCATCCCGAACGATGCGGGCCCACCGGCGCAAGCTCGCGCGGGGAAATTCGCCTTTGCGCTCCGCGCGGTTCGCGGCCGAGATTTCCCGCGCCCCACCTTTCTCCCTCCCCGCATGAAAAACACGATCCGTCTCAGCATGGCCGCCGCGCTCGTGCGCTTTCTCCAGCGGCAATACATCCGCCGCGACGGCACCGAGCACCGGCTCATCCACGGCGTGTGGGGCATCTTTGGCCACGGCAACGTCACCGGCTTCGGCCAGGCGCTGGAGGAGGAGGGATCGTTCGCGGGGAAAAATGCGCTGCCCTACCTCCAATGCAAAAACGAACAGGGCATGGTCCACGCCGCCGTCGCGTTTGCGAAGGCGCGCCAGCGCATGGGCACCTACGCCTGCACGAGCTCCATCGGCCCCGGCGCCACCAACATGATCACCGGCGCCGCCGTCGCGACGGTGAATCGCCTCCCCGTGTTGCTGTTGCCCGGTGATATTTTTTCCAACCGCCGCCCCGGCCCCGTGCTGCAACAGCTCGAGTTTCCGTCGAGCCAAGACGTGTCGGTGAACGACTGCTTCCGCCCCGTCTCGAAATACTGGGATCGCCTCAACCGCCCCGAGCAGCTCCTCACCGCGCTCCCCGAGGCGATGCGCGTGCTCGCCGATCCCGCCGGGACCGGCGCGGTAACGCTCGCGATGCCCGAGGATGTGCAGGCCGAGAGCTGCGACTACCCGCTGCACTTTTTTGAGAAACGCGTTTTCGACATCGAGCGCACGCCGTGCTCTGCCGCGAATCTCCGCGCCGCGTGTGAACTGATTCGCGCGGCGAAACGCCCGCTCATCGTCGCCGGCGGCGGCGTGCACTACTCGGACGCCACCGACGCCCTCGCGAAATTCTGCGCCGCCACCGGCATCCCCGTCGGCGTCTCGCAAGCCGGCAAAGGCGCGCTCCTCGACGCGCACCCGTCGTGCCTCGGCGCCCTCGGCGTCACCGGCACCGCCGCCGCCAACGCCATCGCGCTCGACGCCGACCTAGTGATCAACATCGGCACGCGGCTGAGTGATTTCACGACGGCGTCGAAGACCCAGTTTCAAAACCCGCGCGTCCGCTTCATCGGCATCAACACCGTCGCGTTCGACGCCCGCAAACACGGCGCGCTCCCGCTCACCGGCGATGCCCGCGCCATCCTCGCGCAGCTCACGCGCGCCCTCGCCGGCTGGCGCGCACCGGCCGCGCACCGCGCCAAAGTCGCGCGCGAAAAAGAAAAATGGTCCGCCACCCGCGCCACGCTCGTCGCGCCCAAACGCGGCGTGCCGCTCACGCAGGCGCAGGTCATCGACGAACTGAATCGCGCGTGCGGCACCGACGGCACCGTTGTCCATGCCTCCGGCGGCATCCCCGGCGACATCCACAAGCTCTGGCGCTCGCACGCGCGCAACGACTACCACTCCGAATACGGCTACTCCTGCATGGGCTACGAGATCGCCGGCGCCCTCGGCATCAAACTCGCCGAGCCCAAGCGCGAGGTCTACGCCTTCCTCGGTGACGGCAGCTACCTGATGCTCCACACCGAGATCGTCACCGCCGTGCAGGAAAACAAAAAGCTCATCGTCGTCGTCTGCGACAACCACGGCTTCGGCTGCATCCACGGCCTTCAATGCGGCTCGGGTGGCAACAGCTTTGGCAACGAATTCCGCCACCGCACCGGGGGTGACGCGAGGCTCACTGGCAAACCCGTCGACGTGGACTTCGCGAAAAATGCCGAGAGCCTCGGCGCCACCGGTCTCCGCGCCACGACGCTCCCCGAACTCCGCGCCGCGCTCGCGCAGGCCAAGGCCGCGAAAGGCGTCGTCGTGATTCACGTCCCCATTCCCGCCGACATCCGCCTCCCCGGCTACTCGTGGTGGGACGTGCCCGTCTCCGCCACGTCGAAACTCCCCGCCGTCCGCGCCGCCCGCACCCGCTACGACCGCACGGTGAAAACCAAACAACGTTTCTACTATTGATCGCTCACCGCTCACGCACCGCGCGGTTCGAGTTCGTAGTTCCGGCTTCAGCCGGTTCCGTGGATTTCCCGACCTGACCGCCTGAAGGCGGAACTACGAACAAAACCACACACGTTTCGCTCATCTCCATTTCTTCTTTCTGCCGTTTCCCAATTTCTTCTTTTCATCCCCGTGCCCGCCCGCCTCCACCCTTCCTGCCTCGTCGGCGCCAATCCCATCGTCTGGTCCAACGACGACTTCATGGACCTCGCTGGCGACGTCCCGCTCGACACCATCCTGCGCGAGATGCGCGCCGCCGGTTTCGCTGGCAGCGAGCTCGGCCATGCCTACCCGCGCACGCCCGCTGCGCTCGCCGACGCGCTCGGCCGCCACGATCTCCGGCTCGTCAGCGGCTGGCACTCCACCTACCTCGCATCGAAGCCTTTTTCCGAGGAGGAGAAAAATTTCCGCGCCCACCTGAATCTCCTGAAAACCCTCGGTGCCCGCGTCGCCATCGTCGCCGAATGCACGCGCTGCATCCACGGCGACAAAAACGCCGCACTCGGTTTCGGATCGGGAAAAAATTTCACGCCGCGTCTTACCGCCGCCGAGTGGAAAAAATTCACCGCGGGGATGAAACGCCTCGCCGCCATCGCCGCCCGCGAGGAGATGACGATCGTCTATCACCACCACATGGGCACGGTCATCCAAGGCGAGGCCGACCTCCACCTCTTGCTCGCCGCCGTCCCGGAAATCTCGCTCCTCCTCGACGCCGGCCATCTCGCCTTCGCCGGCATCGATCCGGTCGCCATCGCGAAACGCTACGCCGCGCGCATCGCGCATGTTCACCTGAAAAGTGTGCGCCCAAAAATCGCCGACCGCGTGCGCCG
>JBEANZ010000843.1:0-3594 GCA_041165185.1 Verrucomicrobiota bacterium
GACGTCGCGGCGCTTCAGGGCGTGTTCGACGGCATCAACATCAAGCTCATGAAATGCACCGGCCTCCGCGAGGCACACAAAATGATCCTCCTCGCGCGGGCGCTCAAGCTGAAGACCATGCTCGGCTGCATGACGGAAACCTCCTGCGCGATCTCCGCCGCCGCGCAGCTCTCCCCGCTCGTTGATTGGGCCGACCTCGACGGCGCCGTGCTCATCCGCAACGACTGCTTCGACGGCGCGACCATCGTCGACGGCAGGATCACCCTGCCCGACCGCCCCGGCATCGGCGTGCTGCGGCGGGGCTGAGGGCGACTCACACTGCGGGCAGGCCGTCGTCGGCGACGGCGAGGAGGATGATGACGAGCCCCGGCGCTCAGCGCACGCCAGCGGACTTCAGGGTGGCGTCGTAGAATTTCGCGGCGTCGGTCTTCAGTTTCGCGAGCTCGGTCGGGACCATATACATCATGTGCCCGCCCTCGTAGAACGTCTGGCTCACGTTGCCGCGCACCGCGGCGTCGAGGCCCATTTGGCGGACGGTGTAGTCGGTCGCGAAGTAGGGCGTCGCGAGGTCGTAGTAGCCGTTGGCGATCCAGACCTTGAGGCTCGGGTTACGGCTCATCGCTTGGTGCAGCATCTCGGCGGTGTTGAGGTATTGGTTCTGCACGTTGCTGTAATTCCACGGCTGCACGTCGCCCGTGAGCGCGTTGTAGGGGAGATCGCTTTCGTATTTCAGCTCGCGGCGGACGTAGTCGTTGAAGCACGCGACGTAGGTGCCGTAAACGGCCTCGTAGCTCGGGTCGAATTCCTGGCGGCCCGCGGTGCCGGGCGCGTAGCGGATGCCGGTCAGCCGGCAATCGTAACGGCCGACAGAGCGGTCCTTGTCCTCGAGGAGCTTGCTCGTGAACGTGAAAATATCCACGCGCAGGTTCCGCTGGAGCACGAACGCCTCGGGCAACCCCGTGAGCGCGGCCAGCTCCTTCGCGAGCGCGGCTTTCTCGGCGGCGGGGAGCGCGTCGCCGCGCATGAGGGCGGGCGTGTATTTTTCCTGCACGAATTTTTCCGCGGCGCGCAGCGCGGTCGGCAAATCGGCGGCGGCGTGCGCGGCGCCGAGGCGCTTGTGATACCACGCGCCGGCCGTGTAGGTCGGGAGGAAGAGCGCGTAGGGCAGGTCGTTGCCGGGCGTGAACCGCGCTGTCGCGAAATTCATAATCGAGGAGACGAGCGTGATGCCGTTGAGATAAAAACCGTAGCGTTCCTGGAGGTAGTCGCTGAGCGCGGAGGCGCGCGTGGTGCCGTAGCTTTCGCCGATGAGAAACTTGGGCGACGACCAGCGCGTGTTGCGCGTGGTGTAGAGGCGGATGAAGTCGCCGACGGACGCGATGTCCTCGTTGAAGCCGTGGAACTGGCGCGCGTCCTCGCCCGCCGCCGCGCGGCTGAAACCGGTCGAGACCGGATCGATGAACACGAGGTCGGTCTCGTCGAGCCAGCACGATTCGTTGGTGATCATTTTGTAGGGCGGCGGGAGGGCCTCGCCCTTCGGCGTCATCGCGACGGTCTTCGGTCCGAGCGCGCCCATGTGCAGCCAAATCGACGCGGAGCCCGGGCCGCCGTTGAAGGAAAACGTGAGCGGGCGCTTCGCGAGATCGATGGGTTCGTCGGCGGGGCCGGTCTTCGATGGGACGGCTTCCTTCGTGTAGGCGACGAAGAAAATGTTGGCCTTCGTCTTTTCGCCCTTCGCATCCTTCATGGCCATGTAGCCGGCGGTCGCCTTGTATTTGAGGAGCTTCCCGCCGAGCGTGATTTCGTGGTGCGTGACGGAGAGGACGGGCTCTTTTTCGTCTTTCTTGTCAGCGGATTTGGCGTCGGTGGAGGCGCTGCCGGCGGACGTCGCGGAGGAGGTCGCCGTCGCGGTCGTCGTGGTGGCGTCGCCGCCGCCAGCCCGAGTGCCACGACGGCCGGCGCCGGGCTCTTGGGCGAGTGCGAGCGTGGCGGAGAGGATAAACGCTAGGAGGGGGACGGCGCTGGGCCGGAAGAATATCAACCCCAAGCTCAACGACGGGTTGTGCCGGCGCGAGAACTGCGGGTAGGCGGAGAGGTGGTGGTCGTGGTCGGCCGCCGGTGCGGCGACCGCGGAGCCTGTTCGTTGCAGCGCGAGGTTGAACCAAGCCGCGGCGCGGCGGCGGAGTGGGGAGGTGGTGGGGATTGGGTGGAACACGGAGGGAAACGTGGGCGCGAGCGGAGCGGCGGGCAAGGCTGCAGGCCGATGCCGATATCCAAAACGAGCGGGCGACGTTTACGCACACGTCGGCATTGCGGGATGGCGGCAAGCTACGTCCCGCGCCGGATCCGGAGGCTGTGCAGCGCTTCGCCCAGTCCGTTCGGTTAGGATCGGTCGCGGCGAGGACGCGGGCCGATCATCGGCGGTTCGTCCGCATGTTCGGCGCACGACACGGATCTGACGCGCGCTGCGCGCGCCACCGTCACTGTGCGCCGTCAGTCGAGCCGGGCTTGGTCAAGCGGGGTCCCGCATTGGGCCGCTGCCGAAGCAGAAGCCTCGGAGTGCGTTGGTCCGTTCGTCACTTCGATTCAAGGAGTCGCTTTTTCTGCGAGGTAAACTCCGCCTCGGTTAGTATGCCCCTCTTCCGTAGATCATCGAGCTTCGTGAGCTCTGCGTAGAGATCGGGAGCCTTCTCTTCCTTCACGCGAACATCCGTCGAAATCGTCTCGGTCTTTTCAATGACGACATCCGCTCGCGGCACAAGTGATGTCCGCCTCGCCTCAGGGTCGCTCGTGTCTAAGACACGAAAATTCAGCTCGCACGATGCAATTTTATTAGACGTCGCCGGTGAATCCTTCACGCTAAGGGGAATCATTATTTTCCCTTTTGACTCAGCAAATTTATTGGCCTCCTCAAAAACCACCTTCTTCACGGATCCGATTGGAACGTTCGGCAGCCATCCAGTAGCACTTACCGTGTAGGTATCAGGAGAAATCCGGATTGGTCCGGTATTCTTTGCCGGCGATGCGCAACCACCGAGCGCGATGCCTACGGTGATGAGTAGACCTGAGATTTCCTTATTCATTACTTCCTCCGCGATCTTGTTCGTGAACTTCCGGCGGGTTATAGCGACTATTCATGTCCTATGCTTTTGGGGGCGCCGAACGCCACACGGAAACTTTCGAAGTATAACGACCACTTTGCACCCGTCTTGATAGGCCATGAGCCTCTTCAAGCGAAATGGAACCGTGCTCTCTCAGGTGGTCAAAAAGCGCAGTGTGAAACAGTGAGGCCTCCACTAGTCTCTTTGCATTCGCCGACATCACGTCGGTTTGCTTTCTATTGATCTTCGCCTGGCTTTTCTTGAGTGGACTCATAATTCTTTTTCCGAACGTGACGGATGAGACACGCGCGGGCGAGCGTGGAGTAAATCCCTTTGAAGGGCGGGAGATGGTGAGCGGAGCAGGCGCATACGACTTATTCTAGTTCGCGTTCAAGTTTAGGCTAACGATCCAGGGCCAAGCGGAGATGCTGCGGAGGCAAGCGGGGTTGGCGGCGAGGCGAGGGAGGCCGGCCCGGAGTTGCTGGGTGACGCC
>JBEANZ010000844.1:0-7519 GCA_041165185.1 Verrucomicrobiota bacterium
AAGATGGTTGCAGGGGCTGACATGCCACGCTCCACCCTGCACAGCCGAAGCGAATTGGCCAGAAAATAATGCGCGCCTTGCCTGCCAGCACCTTACTCGCTTTCACCGGAATCCCGTGCGACCCGCCCCCCGCGGCGCGCCGGACCGTTGACACCTCGCGCGCCGGTCGCGACGGTTCGCGCCCTCCCGCCGATGACCGCCGCCGCTCCCACGCCGTTTGACTCCGTCGAGTCCGCCGTCGCGGACATCGCCGCCGGCCGCCTCATCATCGTCGCCGACGACGAGCAGCGCGAGAACGAGGGCGACCTCGTCATGGCCGCCGCGAAGGCCACGCCCGAGACCATCAACATGATGATCCGCTATGGCAGCGGCATCGTCTGCGTGCCGACCGTCGAGCACCGGCTCCGCCGCCTCGGCCTCGGCCCGATGGTCCCGCAAAACCGCGAGGCGCACCGCACCGATTTTACCGTGAGCGTCGATGCCGCCGACGGCATCTCCACCGGCATCAGCGCCTACGATCGCACGCAGACGATCCGGCTGCTCGCCGATCCGGCGACGCGGCCCGAGCAGCTCGTGCAGCCCGGCCACGTGTTTCCGCTCCGCGCGCGCCCCGGCGGCGTGCTTGAGCGCGCCGGCCACACAGAGGCCGCCGTCGATCTCGCGACGCTCGCCGGCCTCGCGCCCGCCGGCGTGATCTGCGAACTCGTCAACGACGACGGCTCCGTGCAACGCCTCCCGCAGCTCGTGGCGTTCAAGGAAAAGTTCGCCCTGAAAATGATCTCCATCGCGGCGCTCATCGAGCATCGCGCGCGGCGCGAGCACCTCGTCGAGCGCGTGGCGACGCAGCCGTTCGCCTCGGAGTTCGGCGAGTTCACGCTCCACGTGTTCAAGAGCGGCCTCGACGGCCGGCACCACCTCGCGCTCACCATGGGCGCGCTCGGGCCGGAGCCGACGCTCGTCCGCGTGCAGAGTGAAAACGTCCTGAGCGATGTCTTCCGCGCGAAAGGCGTGGCCAGCCACCAGGCGTTGACCTCGTCGCTCGCCGCGGTGGCGCGCGCGGGCCGCGGTGCCGTGCTCTACATGGAGCCCTCGAACTATCCCGAGGTGTTGCTGCGCCGGCTCGCCGCGCAACCCGGCGATGCGCCGCCGCCGATGGACCTGCGCGACTACGGCATCGGCGCGCAAATCCTCGCCGCGCTCGGCCTGAAAAAAATCCGCCTCCTCTCGCACAGCGCGCGCAAGGTCGTCGGGCTCGACGGCTACGGCCTAGAAATCGTCGAGCAGATCGCGCCCTGAAAGTTTCGGGATTTCGCGTTGCGCCACGCGCGGCGGCGGTTGTTCTCTGATCCTTCCATGAGTCTCGACTCGCCTTCCGCCGCGCCCGTCCACGGTGCCGATTTCAAGATCGGCATCGTCGCCGCGCGCTTTAATCCGGCGCTTGTCGACGCCCTGCTCGCGCGCGTGCGGGCCGACCTCGCCGCGGCCGGCGTGGCCGGAAAAAATATCACCGTCCTGCGCGTGCCCGGCTCGCACGAGGTGCCGTGGGCCGCGCAACGCCTCGCCGCGAGCGGCAAACGCGACGGCGTGATCGCGCTTGGCGTGCTCATCGGGGGCGACACCAACCACCACGAACTCGTTGGCCAGAGCGTGTCCTACGCGCTCCAACGCATCGCTCTCGACACCGGCGTGCCCGTGATCAACGGCGTGATCGTCGCGGATAATCTTGCGCAGGCCCGTGCGCGCACGACGGGGAAAATCAATCGCGGCGCGGAGTTCGCGGCGGCGGCGCTTGCGATGGCCGCGCTCAAGCGGGAGGGCGCGCGATGAGCAAGGCCCAGTTTGCCCAACGGCGCGACGGCCGCGTCGTCGCCATGCAGTTCCTCTACGCGTGGAGCCTCAACCCGCCGGCCAACCTGCTCGTGGACTTGGAGAAATTTTTCGAGGAGTGCGCGGAGCCGCGCGAGCACTACGCCTTCGGCGAGGAGCTAATCCACGGCGCGATCGAGCATCTGCCGGAGATCGATTCGCACATCAAGGCGCTGGCGCACAACTGGGAGTTCGAGCGCATCGCGAAGATCGACCTGGCGATCCTGCGCGTGGCGATTTTCGAGATGGTTTTCCGCAAGGACATCCCGCCCGTCGTCTCCATCAACGAGGCGATCGATCTCTCGAAGCAGTTTTCCAACGCGGATTCGAAGCGCTTCATCAACGGCCTGCTCGACCGCCTGAAGGACAAGGTCGGCCGTGACGCGCGGAAGGTGGAGGAAGCGAAGTAGCGAGTAGCGGGTGGCGAGCAGGACGCGAAGGCCCGCCCGATTTCTACTCGTTACCCACTACTCGCTACCCGCTACTTTTTCCGATGTTCGGTCTCTTCAAGAAATTTAAGGATGGCTTCGCGAAAACCGTCGCGGCCATCGCGGCGAAGACGCAGGGGCTCTTCGGCGGGCGCAAGATCGACGCGGCCTCGCTCGGCGAACTCGAGGAGGCGCTCTACACGGCGGACTTCGGCGTCGAGACCGCCGAGGAAATCCTCACCGAGATCAAGGCCGCCTACAAAAAGGACGCCACGCTCAAGGGCCAGCAGGCCGCGGCCATCGGCGCGGCGGTGTTGCGACGCGTGCTCGCGGGCAGCGAGGGCAAACTGACGCAGGCGACGAGCGGGCCGACCGTGATCGCGATGATCGGGGTGAACGGCTCGGGGAAAACCACGACCTCGGCGAAGCTCGCGTGGCGACTGCGCGAGGACAAGAAGACCGTCGTGCTCGCGGCGTGTGACACGTTTCGCGCGGCGGCCGTCGAGCAACTGAAGGCGTGGGCGACGAAGCTGGATTTGGAAATCGTCGCGAGCCACACGGGCGCGGATTCAGCGGCGGTGGCGTTCGACGCGTGGCAGGCGGCCAAGGCGCGCGGTCGGGATTTTCTCATCGTCGATACGGCAGGCCGGTTGCACACGAAGGCGAATCTGATGGAGGAGTTGGCGAAGATCCGCCGCGTGCTCCAGAAGCACGACCCGGCCGCGCCGCAGCACCGTTGGCTCGTGGTGGACGGTTCGCTCGGCAGCAATTCGATCGAGCAGGCGAAGGTGTTTCACCAGAGCTTCGGGCTGACGGGGCTGGTGGTGACGAAGCTCGACGGCACGAGCCGCGGCGGCGCGATCGTGGGGATTTACCGGCAGTTGAAGATCCCGATTTATTTCCTCGGGCTCGGCGAGCAGGCGGAGGATTTGCAGCCGTTCAGCGTCGAGAATTACGCGAACGCGATCTTCGGGATTAGCTAGGTTGGTGCGGGATCGACGGGTGGTCCGCATGGGGCGGAGGCGTCGACGTGCGCGAGGGGGAGATTGGCCATGACCTGCTGCGCGCCAAGGGTCGGCGGGCGCGGCGCAAAAAAAACGAGCGCCGCAGGGCGCCCGTTTTTTGATCCGAAAGATGAGGCGCGGATCGCCTCATACATTCTACAAGGTGCCTCTTGACTGGAGGGTCGCCGCTTGCCGGCGTGCCGTGACGGCTATCACGGGCGGACCGTGACGGCTCGGCGGCAAGCGCCGGCCCTACGAAAGGCCAATCGCGTTTGGCAAATGGTATCAGGCTTGGGCGACGAGGGCGGCGCTTTGGCGGCGGCGCCAGATGGCGTAGGCGAGCATCGCGGCGCCGGCCATCGCGGCGTAGGTCGAGGGCTCGGGGACGGCCGCGCCGGAGGTGAGGGTGATACCGCCCCCGCCGAAGCCGGAGTTGGTCATCGTGACCGTGACGTCGCCGGGGGCGACGGCGACGTTGGAGGTGAAGCCGACATCGAGGTAAACGCGGTAGGTGTCGCTGGAGGTCGCGGCGGTGGTGAAGGTGTAGGTGCCCGAACCGGTAAACGGCGTGCTGGAACCTGAGGTGGTGCCGGTGGCGACCGTGACGTTATTGCCGCTGCCGGGAGCGCTAAATACCAAACTCCACGTCACCGCGCTGGTGATGCCGGCGGAGAGACCGATGGTGAAATTGTAGGACACGGCGAGCGCAGAGCCCGTGAGGAGGGTGGAACCGCCGACGTTGCCTTGGAAGGCCCACGCGGCGTCGCCGGCCTGCGTGGCGGTGCCGTTGGCGCTGGCGATGAAGGTCTGGCCGAAGGTCTGCCCCGTGATGCCGCCGGTGGTCGGGCCCGTGATCGCGAAGGCCGAGCCGCTCGAGGCGATGCCGCCGAGGCCGGCGTTGGGCACGATGGCGCCGTTGATGAAATTCGCGAAGGTGCTCGTCGGCGTGAACGTGGTCTGCGCGGCGAGGTGGCCGGCGGTGGCGAGGAGCGCGGTGGCGGCCAACAGGGCGGAGGCCCGGCGGAGGGTGGCGGTGGGGGCGGGTGTGTTCATGCGAGGGGACTGCGGAGCGGGTGACAAGGAGGAGGGTGCGGGCGAATTGGCTTTTTCGGCGGAGTGGCGGCTGCGTCACTCATCCGACTCGCATGGGCAATTGTCTACGCGCGAGGGGCGGACTGCGGTGCGGGCGTGGCGAACGGCGGGACGAGCCTGCGGCGACCGCCGCGCCGGAGCCGCAGCGGTCGGACGAAGCCTGTTCGCCATCTCACGTCTTCGCGATGAGGGCCGCGCCCTGCCGGCGGCGCCAGATGGCGTAGGCGAGCATCGCGGCGCCGGCCATCGCGGCGTAGGTCGAGGGCTCGGGGACGGCGGAGGCCTGGATGGACATCATCGCCCCGCCGCCGTCGGTCCACGCGCCGCCACCGAGGGAAATGTAGCCCACGTCGCCAATCGACCAGCCGGCGAGGCCGCCGCTGTCTTCATTGACCGTGGCCGAGGTGGTGTAGGAGTAGTAATTGCCGCTGCTGGTCGCGGACGGGGCGGCGAGTGAGACGAAATAGGTGGTCGAGGCGGCGAGCGTGCCGGTGCCGGAGAAGACGACGCTGCCGCCGGAGCCCGGTGCGCCGGAGGTGATGCTCAGGCTCGACACCAAGCCCGTCGGGCTGCTCCCGCTGGACGAGTTGAACGCCGAGAAAAGACCGGCGGTCAGGGTGCCGGGCGAGCCGGTGGAGCCGACAAACGAGAGGGTCAGGCTGGAGAAATTATAGCCGCCGACGTTGGCGCCGGTGGTGAACGAAAACGTGCGGCTCTCCGCCGCGCCATTGAACGCGAAGCCGAGATTGGCCGAGCCGCCGCTGCCCTGACCGAAATTGGAAATGGCGGTCTGGGCCTGCAGCCGGGCGGTGCCGGCCAACAGCGCGAGCGTCGCGCCGAGCACGGCGAACGGGCGGATCGAGCGGGCGGGCGGGACGATGGTCCTCAGGCGTGCGGAGGGGAGAGCGTTCATGCGGAGGGATGAGTTGGAGTTCGTGTTGCGGACGGATGGCCGCCTCGGCCCAGACGGTGGGGCGAGGGCACGCAACGGCTTGCCGCGCGAAGGTGCGACGAAGCGACGGCAATGCCGCCAATCACGGCGCCCGCCGGCCCCGCGGTGCGCGGCTCAGATCGAGGGGCGCGTGAGCGCGAGCCGATCGCGCACCTCGGGCCAACGGTCGCGGCTGACCGAAATGCGCCCCGCCACGGCCTGGACGGCCAGCAGAGTGTGCTCCTCGGCGTCGCGTTCGTAGCCGGTCACGCGGGCGAGGTTCACGATCTGCGTGCGGTGAACGCGGATGAAATGCGCGGGCGGCAGCGTGGCCTCCCACGCGGTGAGGCTCTTGCGCAGGAAAACTTTTTCGCCGTCGAGAAGTTGCACCTCGGTGTAGTTGTCCTGCGCGGCGATGGCGCAGATATCCGCCACGCGCGCAAAGCGGGCGCGCTGGCCGGAGCGCAGGTAGACCGTGTCGTCGAGCCGCAGCGATTGGCCGGGCGCAGTGTCGGCCTCGTCGGGGGGCGACGCCGTGGCGGCGGTCGCATGGCTTGGAGGGACGCGGCGAGCCGGGCGGGGGCGACGGGCCTGAGGAGGTAGTCGAGCGCGTTGATCTCGAAGGCGCGGAGGGCGTAGGCCTCGTAGGCGGTGACGAAAATGATGCGCGCGCCGGGCTTCACGTCGGGCACCAGATCGAAGGAGTTGCCGCCGATGAGCTGGATGTCGAGCAGCACGAGATCGTAGTCGACGGCGGCGAGGAGGGCGCGGGCGGAACGGACGGTCGCGGCCTCGCCGACGATCACGAACTCGGGGTGCGCGGCGAGTTTGGCGCGGAGATCGGCGCGGGCGGTGGCTTCGTCTTCGATGAGGAGCGCGCGGGGCATGGCGGATAACTCAAATTGCGGGCGCGTGGGCGAGGCGCAAGGTCACCTTCACCCAGCCCTCGGTGTGCGCGATCGCGAGATCGTGGGCGCGGGGGTAGTGGCGGGCGAGGCGCTCGCGGAGGTTGTCGAGGCCGATGCCGAGGGAGGAGACGTTTTTCTTCGCCGCGGGTTCGATCCAGTCGCCGGTGTTGGCGACGACGAGGACGAGGGCGCCGCTGGGGTCGCGTCGCGCGGAGAGGCGCACTTCGAAGCGATCGGCGCTGGTGGCGCGGCCGTATTTGAGGGCGTTTTCCACGAGCGGCAAAAGGAGGAAGTGGGGGAGGCGTTCGTCGTCGAGCGCGGGGTCGCAGTCGAGCGCGACGGTGAGCAGATCGGCCCAGCGGGCTTGGGCGATGTCGAGGTAGGAACGGAGCAGGCGCAGCTCCGCGCCGAGCGTGGTCCAGTCGCGTTCGTCGGCACGGTGGAGCGTGAGCCGGCAAAATTCCGCGAGGCGCTCGACGACCGTGCGCGCGGTCGACGGGCCCGCCGGCAAGGAGGCACTGATGGAGGTGAGGGTGTTAAACAGAAAGTGGGGGTTGAGCTGGTAGCGGAGGACCTCGAGGCGCGCCTTTTCCTCGGCGAGGCGCGCGGAGATTTTTTCGTCGAGCTCGAGCTGGTTGAGGCGGACGAGCTCGGTGTTTTGGCGGGCGAGCTCGGCGGTGCGATCAGCGAGATCGTGGGTGCGCTGGGCGACGACGGACTCGAGGTGTTCGGCGTGCTGGCGGAGCGAGCGCGTGCGCAGCTGCACGACGCCGGCGACGAGGCCGGCGCCGGCGACGAGGTAGCCGGCGATGGCCCAGGGCGTGCGCCACCACGGAGCGAGCACGACGAATCGCAGGGTCGCGGGCGCCGCCTCGACGCCGGCGGCGTCGCGCGCGCGGACCTCGAAGCGGAAGTCACCCGAGGGCAGGTTGGCGAAACTGCGTTCGCGTTTCGCGGTCCAGGGCGACCAGTCGGTCTCGAGGCCGGCGAGGCGCGTCCGGTAGGTCACGGGGCTCGTGGGGCGTTGGCGCGGAGCGATAAAGTGAAACGTGATCGGGGCGGGGGCCGTGGGTAACCGCTCGTCGGCGCGGACGCCGGTCGCGCGCAGTTGGATCGCATAGGGCGTCGGCGGAGAAAATTTTCCGTCGGCCTCGACGCGCGCGAGCCCGGTCGGTCCGCAGAGCCAGAGCGTGTCGCCGTCGGCGGTGGTTTCCCGGCGCACGCGCGACGGCGCGCCGATCGCGGCGCGCACGAAATGCGGGAGCGGCGCTAGCGCGGCCAGTTCGCCGG
>JBEANZ010000845.1:0-5224 GCA_041165185.1 Verrucomicrobiota bacterium
CTGGTCGGCGGAGCTTTCTGGCATCCCTACAGGATGCTCGATCAAGACAACGTAACCGGGGGTGTCGCCGCAACGGCTCAACCCCCGGCTACTTTCTGGCACACCTCCGGTGTGCAAACCCGCCCAGCCGGCAAAACCGGCGCGTCCCGGAATCCTTAATTCAATGGCAGTGGGGCGTTGCCCTGGGCTTTCAACTTTTCGCCCCTTTTGGGCTCCGAATCCTCGACAGCTACTCACGAGAAACAGCGAGGAACCTCACAATGAACGTCCACCGCAGCTCCCGCGTGTGACGCGCGACGGCGCGGCGGCGAGCGCCGGCCCTACCGGAGACAGATCGCGTTGCGCAGATGGAAACAGTCGGCGGAAACGGCGGACCGATCCTCTGGTCGAGTATCTTTTCGACCGCACGCTTTCTTGGAAACTCAGGACCGGGCGCACCCAAAAGACGCGAACGCGAACGCGGACCGCCGCGATCAGGTGGGCGGAACCTACTGGGTCTTCGCTTTCTTCTTCGCCTTCGCGGCCGGCTGGCCGGGTTTGTCCATCCCGGGCGGCTCGGCGTAATTCGTGGCTTTGATTTGTGCGTCGAGTTCGGCGCTGAGCTTCGCAGTCGCAGCCGGATTGCTCGCGAGGTTGTTCAACTCGTAGGGATCGACGGCGAGATCGAAGACCTCCGTCCACTCGGGATGCGCGGGGTATTTCACGATTTTGGAATTCGCCGTGCGCACGCCGACCATCGTCGGCGTCGGATAGGCGCCCTCGAGAAAATACTCGGCGAGAAACGATGTGCGCCAGCCGGCGGGCTTCTGGCCGGCGGCGATCGGTTTCCAACTCGCGCCTTGCATCTCGCGCGGCGCGGGCACGCCCGCGAGGTCGAGGAACGTCGGCGCGAGATCGATGTTGAGGACCATCTCGTCGCGCACGGCACCTTTCGCGAAGAGGCGCGGGTAGCGGACGAGCATGGGGACGCGCAGCGATTCCTCGTAGAGCGAGCGTTTGTCGCCGAGGCCGTGCTCGCCGAGGTAGTAGCCGTTGTCGCTGGAGTAAACGACCACGGTGTCGTCCGCGAGGCCGAGCTCGTCGAGGGCGGCGAGGAGTTTGCCGAGGTTTTCGTCGGCGCCCGTGATGTGGCGGAAATAGTCGAGGTGCGCGGCCTGCGCGGCGGGCGTGACACCGATCACATCGGCGGCGGCGCCCGGCGTGCCGGCGGCGCCGGGCGCCTGATAGATGGCGCGGACGGCGAGATTTGGGACGGGGCGCGATTTTTCGCCGGCGTATAGCGTGCGCAGGCGCTCGGGGAGATTCGCGCCGCCGCGCGGGCCGTGCGGGGTCTTGAATCCGACGACCATCGAGAACGGGTTCGCGCGATTCTGTTTCATCCACTCGATCGCGTAGGCCGTGTCGATGTCGTCGATCCAGCCAGTGGTGGGCGTGAGCACGCCGTTAATTTCGACGGGACAATCGTTGTAGCGGCCCTGGCCGATGAAGCTCACGGAGTAGTCGAAACCAGGGCGCTGGCCGGTCTGGCCGCCCATGTGCCACTTGCCGATGTAGGCGGTCTTGTAGCCGGCCGCGCGGAGAAGCGTGGCGTGCGTGACGGAATTTTCGGGGAAGAACGTGCGGTTGTTGGCGACGCCGTTGAGGTGGTTGTAGCGGCCGGTGAGGTAGGCGGCGCGGCTGGGGGCGCAGAGCGAGAGCGTGACGAAGGCGTTGCGGAAGCGCACGCCCTCGGCGGCGAGGCGATCCATGTGGGGGGATTTGAACCACGGGAACCGCGCGCGCTCACCCTGCTCGCGCTGGACGACGCCCATCGCGTCGTGGCGCTGATCATCGGTGTAGATGAAGAGGAAATTGGGTTTGCGATCGGCGGCGGCGGCGGCGGTCGCCAACGCGAGGAGGAGAAGAATGAGACGAAGGGGATGCATGGGACGGAGGGGGCCGCGGAGGTGGGAGGCAGGAGAGGCGAGATGGGAGATGGAATATCGGAGAATGCGAGGGCTGGGGACGGCGAACGACGGTCAGGATTTTTTCTTTTTCTTCTTGGCTGCGGCGGCGGGTTCCTCGGCGGCGAATTCACGCGGGCGATAGGGGCCGACTCGTTGCGCGAGGAGCGCCTTGAGATCGAGGAGGAGTTTGGTGTGGGCGGGGTCGGCGGAGACGTCGCGGGTTTCTTCGCGGTCGGTCGCGTGATCGTAGAGTTCGGCGGTGCCGTCGCTCCATTGGATGAAACGCCAGCGGTCCGTGCGCACGGCCTGGCCGTGGGCGGCGCCGCGCGTGACGAGCGTGAATGCGGCGTCGCGGCCGGGCGCGGCGGGATTTTCGAGGAGCGGGCGCAGGCTCTGACCAGCGAGAGCGTGCGGCGGTTTCGCGCCGGCGTAATCGGCGATCGTCGGGTAGAGGTCGACGAGTTCGACGAGCGAACGGCAAACCTCGCCGCGTTTCGCGCCGGGCGCGACGACGATGCAGGGCACGCGGCAACTGCGATCGAAGAGCGTGTTCTTGTTCCACCAACCGCGCTCGTTGTGGTGGTAACCGTGATCGGCGATGAAGATCACGACGGTGCGATCCCAGAGTTTCAGCCGATCGAGCGTGGCGGTGAGGCGGCCGACCTGCGCGTCCATGAACGAGACGCCGGCATAGTAGGCGCGTTGAAATTCCCCGCGCTCCTGGTCCGTGAAGGCGTTGAACGCGTCGCGAAGACCGCCGCCCGGCAGCGAGAGCGACCGCAGCGGCGTGGTGTCGGCCGGGTCGTGGTGGACGGGCAGCGAGCCGGGCGGATAGAGGTCGAAATATTTTTTCGGCGCGACGAACGGATCGTGCGGGCGGTGGAAACCGGCAGCGACCATCCACGGCTGGCCGGTGGCGGCGCGGGCTTCGATGGTGCGGAGGGCGTGGAGGGCGGTCTGGCCGTCGGGCTGATCGTCGTCGGTGCCGGCGGTCATGCCCCACTCGCACCACTTGAGCGCGCCACCAGTGAGGTTGCGGCCTTCGAGGATTTTCCCGGCGGGCGTGGCGGCAAACATCTGCGCGGTGTCCCAGGATTTGCCGAGGTCCATCCAGCGATCGCGTTCGACGCCGGCGCCGCCGGCGGCGTGGTAGATTTTCCCGAACGAGGCCGCGTGCCAGCCGTTTTGGCGGAGGAGTTGCGGAAACGTGACGACGTCGGGCAACGCCGTGCGGAAGAGCGTGGCGTTGCCGACAACGCCGGTCTGCTCGACGCGCAAGCCGGTGAGGAACGACGTGCGGCTCGGATTGCAGACGGGGTATTGCGCGTAGGCGCGATCGAAGCGCACGCCGCGCGCGGCGAGGGCGTCGAGGTGCGGCGTCTTGACGTGCGGGTTGCCGTAACAGCCCACGGTGTCGCGGAGATCGTCGGAGACGATGAGGAGGACGTTCAAGCGCAGCGGCTCCGCCGCGCGAAGACGGGAGATGGGAGACGGGAGATGGGAAAGCGAAACGATGCCCGCGAGGGCAAGTGCGAGGCGGGGACGCATGGGACGAAGGGGACGGATAGGAATGATGCGCGCGGCGACGGACACGAGGCGGGACGCCTCGTCCACGACTAGTCGTTTTCGGCGCCCTGTTTCTTGCGGTTGGCCTTACGCGGGTTGGCGGGCGTGGGGGTTTCGGATTTTTGGCCGGTGATTTTTTCCTCCTGGGTTTTCAGCCAGGTGTCGTAGCCTTTGCCGCGGTTGCCGGCGTATTGGTAGGTGTCGAAGATCGCGGCTTCGCCGAGGGCGCGTGGGTCCTGCTCGGCCTTGAGCATCGCCATCATGCGGGCGCGCATCGCCTGGAACGTGTCGGCGTAGGCGAGATCGTGGGCGAGGTTGTCGACGCCGGTGGGGTCGCGGCGCAGATCGTAGAGTTCGTCGGGGAGGCGTTTGCCGAGGGAGAGGTCGTAGAAGTGGCCGCCCATCCCCTTGATGATTTCCTTGCTCGGGCTGGGATCGAGGTTGCCGAAATCCGTCTCGGGATTGCCGGCGGGCCAGCGCTCGGGGTGGAAATTATGCACGTAGAGAAAATCCTTCGTGCGCAGCGCGCGCACCGGATAGCCGAGATCGAAGGGGCGGCCGATGTCGTGGCGCTCCTTGCCGACGAGCATGGCGTCGCGGTTCTCGACCCAACCCGACGCGGGCGAACGCAGCAGCGCGGCGAGGCTGCGGCCGGTCATCTGCGCGTGCGGCGCGACGCCGGCGATTTCGAGGTAGGTGGGCGCGAGGTCGCGGACGTTGATGAAATCCTCGACGACGCGGCCGGGCTTGATCGCGCGCGGCCAGCGCATCGCCATCGGCAGGTGAAAACCATCCTCGTGAATCTGGCCCTTCACGTAGGGGAAAGGCATACCGTGATCGGAGGTGACGATGACGAGGGTGTTGTCGGCGAGACCGGCGGCTTCGAGGGCGGCGAGCGCGCGGCCGACCATCGCATCGCCGTATTCGACCTCGACGGCGTAGTCGGCGAGATCGCTGCGGATGGGCGCGATGTCGGGGAGGTAGGGCGGGACGGTGACGTCTTTCAGCATCTTGCCGAGGCGCACGCCGGAGTCGCGTTCGTAGCCGCGGTGCGGCTCGTGCAGGCCCATCCAGAAACAAAACGGTTTGTCGGACGCGCGCTGCTTGAGGAACGAGTCGAAATTTTTCGCGTAGTCGTTGCGGTTGATGCCGGAGGCGGGCGGCACGGTGGTGGCTTCGTCGAAGGAGGGGCCGGCGGGATTGCGGGTGCGTTTCGCGAGCGTGCGGAAATCGCCCGGGCCCCAGCCCTTGCCCGTGAGGCCGACGGTGTAGCCGGATTTCTCGAGGAGGTCGGGATAGGTCTCGAACTCCGCGGGAAACTGGCCCCCGTGCGAGACGGCCTCGCGGAGCTGCCAGGTGTTGCGGCCGGTGAGGATGCTCGCGCGGCACGGGGAGCATTTGGGATTCGAGGTGAACGCCTGCTTGAACAACACGCCCTCGCGCGCGACGCGGTCGAAGTGCGGCGTCTTCACCCACGTCGAGCCGTAGGCGCCGGCGTGCTGCCAGCCCCAGTCGTCGAAGATGATGAACAGAATGTTCGGTCGCGCCGGCGCCGCGGCGAAAGCGACGGGCAGCGCCCGCGCGAACAAAAGGATCAACGCGAGCGGAAGCGTCCGCCGCCAAACGCGAAACAAGGGGTGATTTTTCATGGGTGAAAGATGATCGAGTTAGAGCGATGCGACGAAGGACGAGGGAGGAGACGGGGATGTTTT
>JBEANZ010000846.1:0-2939 GCA_041165185.1 Verrucomicrobiota bacterium
GGAATATCTCGGCGACAAGGCCGTCGAGCTCAACCCCGCGCTCAAGGCCGGCCTCGCCGCCTCGTCGTTCGCCCCCGCCCTCGTCGCCACGCCCGTCAAGGCCCAGATCGTCGACATGGCCCACCAGTTTGTCGCCGGCGAATCCGGCGAGGACTTGATCAAGCAAATCAAGCGCAACACCAAGCTCGGCCTCGCCACGACGATCGACCTGCTCGGCGAGACCGTCGTCAGCGCCGCCGAGGCCGACGCTTTTCTCGTGCGCAACCTCGAGGTGCTCGACTCGGTCTCCAAATTTTTCGCCAAGGAACCCGCACCCGCCTTCAGCGACCTCGGCCCGCGCGGCCCGCTCCCACGGCTCAACCTCTCCGTCAAGATTTCCGCCCTCACGCCCGACGTCCATCCGGCCGACCCGGAGAACTCCATCGTCGCCCTGAAGGAGCGCTTCCGCCCGATCCTGCGCCGCGCCGCCGAGGTCGGCGCGCTCATCAACTTCGACATGGAGAGCTACAAGCTGAAGGACCTCACCCTCGCGCTCTTCAAATCCATCTTCGAGGAACCCGAGTTCGCCCAGCAGCCCGCCATCGGCATCGCGATCCAGGCCTACCTGCGCGACTGCGAGCATGATCTCCGCGACCTCGTCGCCTGGGCCCGCAAAAATAACCGCCCGCTCAATGTCCGTCTCGTGAAGGGCGCCTACTGGGACTACGAGACCATCGTCGCCCAGCAACGCGACTGGCCGGTGCCGGTCTGGTCCCGCAAACCCGAGTCCGACGCCAACTACGAGAAGCTCACCCTCTTCCTCCTCGAGAACATCGACATCGTCACCCCGAACTTCGCCTCGCACAACGTTCGCTCCTGCGCCCACGCCATCGCCCAAGCCGAGCGTCTTGGCATTGATCCGCGTGCCTACGAGTTCCAGGCCCTCTACGGCATGGCCGACGAGCTGAAGCTCTCGCTTATCTCGATGGGCCATCGCGTCCGCGAGTATTGCGCGATCGGCGAACTGCTCCCCGGTATGGCCTACCTCGTCCGCCGCCTCCTCGAGAACACCTCCAACGAAGGCTTCCTCCGCCTGAAAAACATGGGCGAGGCCACGAAGGACTCCCTGCTCGCGAATCCAGTCACGCAGATCGCCGCCGCGCCTGCACCACTCGCCCACAAGGCCCCTGCGCCGGGTGCTTTCGTCAACGCGGCCAACACCGACTTCTCCCAATCAGCCAGTCGCGAGAAACAGCGCGCGGCTATCACCGCCTGTTCCGCCCAGCTCGGCAAAAAATGGCCGCTCATCATCGCCGGCAAAAAAATCACCGACCGCGAATACGTCGCCTCCGTCAACCCGGCCAAGCCCTCCCAAATCATCGGCCACTGGGCCCGCGCCACCATCGCCGACGCTGAGGCCGCCGTCGCCGCCGCGCAGGCCGCCTTCCCGAAATGGCGCGCTACGCCGGCCCACGAGCGCGCCCTCATCCTCGAACGCGCCGCCGACTTGATGGAGGCACGCCGCATGGAGCTGAACTCCCTCCTGATCATCGAGGCAGGCAAACCTTGGATCGAGGCCGACGGCGACACCTCGGAGGCGATCGACTTCTGCCGCTTCTACGCGGTCGAGATGCGCAAGCTGGCCAAGCCCACCGTCACGCAGGCCGTCCCCGGCGAGCGCTGCACGCAGACGTGGACGCCGCGCGGCGTCGGCGTGGCCATCGCGCCTTGGAACTTTCCTCTGGCGATCATCACCGGCCTCGTCGTCGCCCCGCTCGTCGCGGGCAACTGCGTCATCATGAAGCCCGCCGAGCAGACTTCCGTCATCGGCGCGGTCCTGATGGACCTCCTGATCGAAGCCGGCATCCCCGCCGGTGTGCTCACCTTCCTGCCCGGCTACGGCGAGGATATCGGCGCGCACCTCACCGGCCACAAGGACGTGGATTTCATCGCCTTCACCGGCTCGCGCGCCGTCGGCTGCAAAATTTGGGAATCCGCCGGCCGCACCCAGCCGGGTCAGGCCAATCTCAAGAAGGTCGTCTGCGAAATGGGCGGCAAGAACGCGCTCATCATCGACAACGACGCCGACCTCGACGAGGCCATCCCCGCCGCGCTTTACAGCGCCTTCGGTTTCAGCGGCCAGAAGTGCTCGGCCCTCTCGCGGCTCATCGTGCTCGACGACGTCTACGACATCTTCGTTGAGCGCTTCCTCTCCGCCTGCCCCGCCCTACCCGTCGGCGATCCCGCGCTGCCCGGCACGGTGGTCGGCCCGGTGATCGATGCCGACGCGCAGAAGAAAATCCTCGGCCTCATCGAACAGGGCAAGAAAGAGGCGAAGCTCGCCTTCCAGGGCACGGCGCCCGCCACAGGTTACTTCATTCCGCCGACCGTCTTCGTGAACGTGAAGGCCGCGCACGCCATCGCCCGCGAAGAAATCTTCGGGCCGGTCATCGCCATTTTGCGCGCCAAGGACCTCGACGAGGCCTTCGCCCTGGTGAACGGCACCGACTACGCGCTGACCGGCGGACTTTTCTCCCGTAGCCCCAAGGCCCTCGCCCGTGCCCAGCAGGAGCTGCTCGTCGGCAACCTCTACCTCAACCGCGCCATCACCGGTGCCATCGTCGAGCGTCATCCCTTCGGCGGGTTCAAGATGTCCGGCGGCGGCACCAAGGCCGGCGGCAAGGAATACCTCCAGAACTTCCTGTTTCCCCGCGTGACAGTCGAAAACGTGATGCGGCGAGGCTTCACGCCACCGGACGAGTGAGAATCGCGCCGGCCTTCGAGCGGTCGAACGCCCCCTCCCACATCGCGATCACCACCATCGCCACGGCATTGCCGCAAACATTGGTAATGGTCCGGATCTCCGACATGAAGCGGTCCACGCCGATCAGCAGCGCGAGCCCGGCGATGGGAATGTGGCTCACCGCCGCCAGCGTGGCTGCCAGGGTGATGAACCCGCT
>JBEANZ010000847.1:0-2838 GCA_041165185.1 Verrucomicrobiota bacterium
GGCGAACGCGGCGAGTCCGGCGTTTAGTTTGAAGACGGTCGCCGCGTAGAGTTCGTCGAACTTCATACGCGCCGCGAGAAACGCGATCCCGCGCGGGAAGCGCGCGGCGAGCGGATCGGGCGCGATGGTTTTCGTGCGCGGCGCGCGGCCGTAGATCGCCCAGCCGGCGCCGAGGCCGAGCGCTACGAGCACGATGGAGAGCATCATCAGGCCCGCGCCGTCGAAGAGCGCGGCGAAGTGGAAACGCGTTGCCGTTTCGCCGAGGAGTTTGCCCTGCAGCCACGGAAACGCGGGCGTGCCGAGGAAGCCGAGCGCCACCGCGCACACGGCGAGAATCACGAGCGGCACGGTCATCGTCGGCGGGCTTTCGTGCGCGTGCGCGGCGGCGGGCGCGCGCGGTTGCCCGAAAAACACCTCGGCCATCAGGCGCGTCATGTAGAACGCCGTCAGCACCACCGCCGCGAGGCCGGCGTAGAGCGGCAGGTGCGAAACGTCCCACGCGTGCGCGGCGTGGAGGATGCCCTCCTTTGACCAGAAACCGGAAAACAAAAACGGCACGCCCGAGAGCGCCATCATGCCGACGGCGAAGGTGGCGAACGTCGTGCGCATGTTTCGCGAGAGCCCGCCGAGGGCGCGGAGGTCCTGCTCGTGGTGCGCGGCGTGGATGACCGAGCCCGCGCCAAGGAAGAGCAGCGCCTTGAAGAAGGCGTGCGTGAGCAGGTGAAAAATCGCCGCCGGCCACGCGCCCACGCCGAGCGCGAGCATCATGTAGCCGAGTTGGGAGACGGTGGAGAAGGCGAGGATGCGCTTGAGGTCGTGTTGCGCGACGGCGATGAGCGCGCCGAGCAACGCCGTGATCGCGCCGGTGAACGCGATGACGCGCAGCGCGTCGGGCGTGAGCAGCGGATAGACCCGCGCCATCAGGAACACGCCGGCCGCGACCATCGTCGCCGCGTGGATGAGCGCGGAGACGGGCGTCGGGCCTTCCATCGCATCGGGCAGCCAGACGTGGAGCGGAAACTGGCCGGACTTGCCGACCGCGCCGCAGAAAACGAGCAACCCGATCACCGTCGAAAGCGCGAAGCCGCCGAGCGCCGTCTGCGCGGCAAGCGCGCCGAGGGCGGCGGGTTCGAGCACGCCCGCGCCGCCGTCGTAGAAGAGCAGCGTGCCGGTCGAATCGTAGAGCCAGAGCATTCCGAGCAGGAGGCCGAGATCGCCGATGCGCGTGGTGATGAAGGCTTTTTTCGCGGCGGCGGCGGCCGCAGGTTTGTGGAACCAGAAGCCGATGAGCAGATACGAGGCGAGGCCGACGAGTTCCCACGCGATGAAGAGCAGCAGGAGGCTGTTGGCGATGACGACCCCGAGCATCGCGGCGGCGAACAGGCTGAGGAAACAGAAAAACTGTTTCGCCCGCTCGTCCGCGTGCATGTAGCCGAGGCTGAAAACAAAAATCAGCGCGCCGACCAACGTCACCATCACAAGCATGAACGCCGCGAGCGGATCGAGCACCCAGCCGAGCCGCACGGCGCCCGTCCCGGTGCCCGTGCTCGCGCCGAGATCGAACCAGGCGAAGTTCGCGGTGGCGTGCGCGGCGGGGTTCGCGAGCGCCGTGGCGAGCGCGCCGCACGAGAGAAAGAACGCGACGACCATCGCGCCGATGGCCGCGCCCGCCGCGAGCTTGAGCCCGCCGCGCGGCGCGAGCGCGCCGACGACCGCCGCGAGCAGCGGGAGGAGCGGGATGAGCCAGACGAGTTGGACCGGAAGCGTCATGAATTAACCACGGATTTCACGGATGGGCACGGATCGCGGAGCGTGGTGCGGAAATTTTTCCATGCGCGAAGCCCGCAACGCGCAGGCATGGGCAGCGAGCTGACAACCAGAAGGTGTTTGATCCGTGTTCATCCGTGTAATCCGTGGTGAAAAATTCATCCCTTGAGCCGCGCGGCCTCCTGGAGCCGGATGTTTTTCTGGTGCCGGTAAACCGCGATCACCAGCGCGAGGCCGACGGCCGCTTCCGCCGCCGCGACGGCGATGGAAAAAATCACGAAAATCACGCCCGTCGCCGCCGCGGGATTCGGGCCGTAGCGCCAGAAGGCGATGAAGTTCAGGTTGGCCGCGTTGAGCATCAGCTCGACGCCGAGGAGCACGAGGATGGTGTTGCTCCGCGCGAGCGCGCCCACGAGGCCCACGCAGAAGAGCGCGCTCGAGAAGAGCAGGCAGAGTTGCAGCGGCGTCATGGGCGGTCTCCCGGTTTCTGTAGGGGCGTGGCTCGTCCACGCCTTCCGGGAAGGGCGTGGGCGAGCCACGCCCCTACGTCGTCGCGATCCTGCGCCGCGATCACGACGGCGCCGAGCAGCGCGACCGTGAGAAGCACGCCGACCACGAGCAGCGAGACGGCGTGCGCGCCCATCAGGCGCAGGCCGATCTCGCGCACGGTCACGGCGGGCGCGGCGGCTGTCGCCGGCATCGCCTGCGGGGTCATCGCGAGCACGGCTTTCACGAGCAGCGCAAACACCGCGCCGCCCGTCACGAGCGCGGCCAGCGTGCGGCCCGCCGCGCCGCGCGGCACCGCGAGTTCGGCGAGCGAGCGCCGTGTGAGCAGCATCGCGAAGAGCACCACCATCGACACCGCGCCCACGTAAACCAGCACCTGCGCAAACGCCGCGAATTCCGCCCCCGCCCAGAGGTAAAACGCCGCCACGCCCGCCCAGCTCGCGATGAGCAGCAACGCGCTGTGGATCAGGTTGCGCAGCGCCATCGCCACGGCGGCGGCCGTGAGGGTGACGAGGGCGATGAGGAGAAGCGGAAGCACCGGCGGAAATTTATGATTTATGATTT
>JBEANZ010000848.1:0-5617 GCA_041165185.1 Verrucomicrobiota bacterium
GCCGCGCGCGCTGGCCTGCCCGCGGGCGTGAAGCCCCACGGCCTGCGCCACTCCTTCGCCACGCACCTGCTCACGGGCGGCGCCGATCTGCGCGCGATCCAGGAGATGCTCGGGCACGCGAGCATCTCGACCACGCAGATTTACACCGCCGTCGAGCCCGCGCGGCTCGCGGAGCACCACGCGAAATTTCACCCGCGCAACCGCGCGTGAGTTTCTCGTCGCCGTCGCGCGCGCCCGTTCATCCGTCGCGCGGCCCGCTCATCAAAGTAGGCTGTAACTATTCGGGCGCGGGAGTGTTGTGGGAGCATGATCGCCCTGCCGCCCGCCACGCCGCCGACCGCCGTCCGGTCGCCGTTCGTCGCACCTGCGCGGCGCTTGGTCGCAAACGCGTTTTCAAATTACGCGGCGCGCGCCTCTTTCGTCCCTGTTCGTAGTTATCAGTTGTGTTGTGTGGCCGGGTCGTTGTGGGCCCGGCCACACTTTTTCCCGGGGACGGATACGCGCCGCTTGCGTGGCTCGCGCGAAACCTTTCCGCTTCCCGTTCCTTCACCGCACCACTGAACCTATGAATCCGGCTCCCGTTGCCTCCACTGTCCGTCCGTCTGCTCCCGCGCCCCGCAAGCACACCCGCGCCGCCGTCCTCTGGTGGATTCTCGGCGTCCTCGCCGCCATCGCCCTCGGCGCCGGCGTCATCATCCGCCGCGGCAAGTCCACGCAGGGCCAGCCCGTCACCATCGAGAAGGCCATCACCAAAACGATCACCCAGATCGTCACCGCCAACGGCAAGGTCCAGCCCGAGGTCGAGGTGAAAATCTCCCCCGAGGTCGCCGGCGAAATCACCTCCCTCCCGTTCAAGGAGGGCGCGAAGGTCAAGAAGGGCGACCTCCTCGTCACCATCAAGCCCGACCTTTACCAGTCGCAGGTCGACCAGCAGGAGGCCAACCTCACCGCCGCCAAAGCCGGCGCCGTCCTCGCGAAAGCCCAGCTCTTCAAGGCGCAGGACGACCGCAAACGCGCCGAAGATGTCTTCGCGAAAAAAATCATCTCCGACTCCGACATCCAGGCCTCGCGCACCAGCCTCGAGGTCGCCCAGGCCAACTACGATAACGCCCTCGCCCAAATCCGCCGCACCGAGGGCTCCCTCACCCAGTCCCGCGACCAGCTCGGCAAGACCAGCATCTACGCGCCGATGGACGGCTCCATCAGCTCCCAAAACAGCGAGGTCGGCGAACGCGTCGTCGGCACCGGCTCCTTCGCCGGCACCGAAATCATGCGCGTCGCCGATCTCTCCCACATGGAGCTCCGCGTGAAGGTGAACGAAAACGACATCGTCAACGTCAAGATCGGCGACCACGCCGTCATCAGCATCGACGCCTATCCCGGCCGCAAATTCTCCGGCGCCGTCTCCGAAATCAGCTCCTCCGCCCAGGGCTCCGCCGCCGCCTCCGCCCTCGCCGCCGCCTCCGACGACGTCACGAATTTCCTCGTCAAAATCCGCATCGCCGATCGCGACGTCCAGCTCCGCCCCGGCATGAGCGCCACCACCGACATCGAGACCAAGACCGTCGCCAACGTCGTCGCCGTCCCGATCCAAAGCGTCACCGTCCGCGCCGAGGGCGGGATGACGTCGGAGGAGTTTCAGAAGAAAAAAGCCAAGGAGGCCGAAAACAAATCCGGCAACAACTTCGACGCCTCCGCCGAGAAAGACGCCGCCCGCCGCGAGCGCGAGAAGCTCCAGCGCGTCGTCTTCGTGAAGTCCGGCGACAAGGTGAAACTCCGCAAGGTCGAGACCGGCATCGCCGACAACACCCACATCGAAATCAAATCCGGCGTGAAGCCCGGCGAGGAAATCGTCTCCGGCAGCTACACCGCCATCAGCCGCAAGCTGAAGGACGACATGACGGTCCAGCTCGAGAAGCCCAAGAAAGACGACGAGAAGAAATAACCCGTTAATTTTCGAATTTTGATTCTCGATTTTCGATTGCCGAAAATCGCCCGGCGCTCCCCTGCGGACGCCTCGGGAAATCGAAAATCAGGAAGCGAAGATCAAAAATCACCATGATTTCCCCCGTCCGCTCCGCCGCCGCCGCGCGCACCACCCGCCCGCCCGGCGACCTCGTCATCGACATCGAGGGCGTCACCAAGCTCTACAAGATGGGTGCCGAGGTCATCCACGCCCTCCGCGGCGTCGCGCTCACCATCCGCCGCAACGAATACCTCGCCATCATGGGCCCCTCCGGCTCCGGCAAATCCACCATGATGAACATGCTCGGCTGCCTCGATACGCCCACCGCCGGCCGCTACGAGTTCGCCGGCAAAAACGTCGCCTCCATGATCGACGACGAGCTCGCCGACATCCGCAACCGCGAGATCGGGTTCGTGTTTCAGACGTTCAACCTCCTCCCGCGCTCCGACGCCCTGCACAACGTCGAACTTCCCCTTATCTACGCCGGCCTCTCACCCTCCGTGCGCCGCGAGCGCGCGCTCGCCACGCTCGCCAACGTCGGCCTCGCCGACCGCGTGCACCACAAGCCCAACGAACTCTCCGGCGGCCAGCGCCAACGCGTCGCCATCGCCCGCGCCCTCGTCAACAAGCCCTCCATCATCCTCGCCGACGAACCGACCGGAAACCTCGACTCCCGCACGGGCGAGGAAATCATGGCGCTCTTCGAGCAACTCTACGAGCAGGGCAACACGATCATCGTCGTCACGCACGAGGAAGACATCGCCCGCCACGCCCGCCGCATCGTCCGCCTCCGCGACGGCCTGATCGAGAGCGACGGACCGGTTTCGTGATTTTTGATTTTGGATTCTCGATTTTCGATTTTATGACCGAGCACCAGATGAAACAACGCACCAAGGCGTTCGCCCTTCGCGTGCTCAAGTTGATCGATTCGTTGCCCGAAACTCGTTCTGGCCGCGTTTTAGCGAATCAGCTCGGCCGCTCTGGCACCTCCGTCGGCGCGAATTACCGCGCGGCTTGTCGGTCGCGGTCGACGGCGGAGATGATTTCAAAATTCGCCGTGGTGGAGGAGGAAGCCGACGAGTCCGCGTTTTGGATGGAGCTGGTGGGTGATCACGGCCTGATGGCCGTCGAGAAAATCGCGCCGCTCCTCCGTGAAGCGGGTGAGCTGACGGCGATCATGGTCGCATCGCGTCGGACGCTCCAGTCGGCGCTCGGTAAATCGAAAATCGAGAATCGAAAATCGAAAATTCGATGACCCGCCTCGTTTACGAGTTCACCGAGTCCTTCCGCATCGCCTTCGCGCAGATTCGCGCGAACACGATGCGCTCGTTCCTCACGGCGCTCGGCGTCATCATCGGCATCGTGGCCGTCACGTTGATGGGCACCGCGATCAAGGGTATCGACATCGGGTTCCAGAACTCCCTCGCCATGCTCGGCGAAGATGTCCTCTACGTGCAAAAATGGCCCTGGGGCCGCCCCGATGATTGGTGGAACTACATCAATCGCCCGCCCCTCCGCGTCGACAACGCCGAGGCCCTCAACCGCGTCATCGAGCAGACGCCCAACTCGCTCCTCGAAATCGCCGTCCCCGTCGGTGCGCGCAACGCCTCCGTCAAGGCCGGCGACAACCGCGTCAGCGGCGTCATCATCTTCGGCACCACCGCCGACTACGTGCGCATCGCCACCGCCGACGTCGCCGAGGGCCGCATGTTCAACGACGTCGAGGCCAACGCCGGCCGGCAGCTCGCCGTCCTCGGCTCCACCGTCGCCGAGCAGCTCTTCCCCGGCCACTCCGCCATCGATCAGGTCGTCGATATCCGCGGGCAGCACTTCACCGTCATCGGCGTGCTGGCCAAGCAGGGCGATTTCCTCGGCATCTTCAGCTTCGACAACCAAATCGTCACGCCGCTCAACGCCCTCCGCAAATACTACGGCAGCCGCATGCAGATCGACCTGCGCGTAAAGGTGCGCGACAAGACGAAACTCACCGAGGCCACCGACGAACTCATCGGCGCGATGCGCCGCGTGCGCGCGCAACTCCCCGGCGAGCGGGATAATTTTTCCATCAACCAGCAGCAGGCGTTCAAGGCCCAGCTCGAGCCGGCAAAGCAGGGCATCGCGGTGGCGGGGCTTTTCATCACGGGCCTCGCGCTCTTCGTCGGCGCCATCGGCATCATGAACATCACCTTCGTCAGCGTGAAGGAGCGCACGAAGGAAATCGGCACGCGCAAGGCCCTCGGTGCGCGCCGCCGCACGATTCTGTTGCAGTTCCTCATTGAGGCCGTGTCGATCAGCCTCATCGGCGGCGTGGTCGGGCTCGCGGTCACCTATGGCGCGTGCGTCGCGATCAAGGCGGCGATGCCGGCGCTGCCGGTGGAGTTCTCCTCGTCGCTGATCGTGATCAGCATGGGTGTATCGATCATCGTCGGCGTGTTCTCGGGCTTTCTCCCGGCCCTCGGCGCGTCGCGCCTGGATCCCGTCGTCGCGCTGCGTTACGAATAGGTCTCCGCCATGCTCTTGACTGAAATTCTCCGCATGGCCTTCGGTTCGCTCGGCGCGAACAAGCTCCGTTCGTCGCTCACGATGTCGGGCATCACCATCGGCGTGTTCTCCGTCATCGGCGTGATGACGACGGTCTCCGCCATGCGCGGCTCGATCGAAACCGGGTTGAGTTTCCTCGGCTCGAACATTTTTCAGTTCGGCAAGTTTCCCACCGGCATCTCCAACGACGGCAACAACCGCCGCAAACTCGAGGCCCGCCGCAACATCACGCTCGATCAGGCGCAGCGTTACCAGAAACTCATGGAGGGCGTGAGCGATGTCGTGTGCCTCAAGGTGTTTTACCAAAACGGCGCCGTCCACGCCGCCTACGGCAACCGCAAGACCGAGCCCGGCGTGACCTTCGGCGGGAGCAACGAGCACTTCGTCGTCGCCAACCAGTTCGCCATCGGCACCGGCCGCAACTTCACCGCCGAGGACGTCGATCTCGTGCGGCCCGTCGCGCTCATCGGGCAGACCATCCTGAAGAAACTTTTCCCGGCCGAATCGCCGCTCGGCAAGATGATCAAGGTCGGCAGCCGCAGCTACACCGTCGTCGGCACGTTTGCCGAGAAGGGCTCCAATTTCGGGCAGAATCAGGACGACATCGTCATCGTGCCCGTCTCGCGTTTCCTGTCGGACTTCGGCGCGAACAAATTCACGGTCAACATCGCCACGCAGGCCGCCTCGCAGGCCGTCTACAACGACACGATGGAGCGCGCCATCACGGCGATGCGCATCGTCCGGGGGCTGAAGGCCGAGGACGAAAACGACTTCGAACTCTACTCAAACGACTCGCTCATCGCCGCGTTCGCCCAGGTGGCCGACATCGTGCGCGCCGGCGCGCTCGTCATCAGCGGCATCGCGCTGCTCGCGGCGAGCATCGGCATCATGAACATCATGCTCGTGAGCGTGACCGAGCGCACGAAGGAGATCGGCATCCGCAAGTCCATCGGCGCGCGCAAGGTCAGCATCCTCACCCAGTTTCTCATCGAGTCCGTCTGCATTTCGGTGGCCGGCGGTCTCGTCGGCATCCTGATCGGCATCGGGGCGGGCAACGGCCTCGCGCTGCTGCTCAAGGCGGAGCTGGTCTTCCCCTGGGGCTGGGCGCTG
>JBEANZ010000849.1:0-5523 GCA_041165185.1 Verrucomicrobiota bacterium
GACGCCGGCAAACTCGGACGCGTGTTCCATTACCGTGCTAACTTCCTCCAAGATTGGACCATCAATCCTGAGCTCCCGCAGGGCGGCACGGGCCTCTGGCGCCTCGACGTGAAAGTCGCCGGCTCCGGCGTCACCGGCGATTTGCTCGCGCACTGCATCGACACCGCACTCTGGCTCAACGGCGGCATCAAGGACGTGAGCGCGATGACCGAGACGTTCGTCAAACAGCGCAAACACAACCTCACCGGGAAGGTCGAGAAGGTCGGCATCGACGACGCGTGCATTTTCCACTGCCACTTCAACAACGGCTCGCTCGGTCTCTTCGAATCCACGCGCTACGCCCGCGGGCACAAGGCGCTCTACACCTTCGAGGTAAACGGCGAGCACATGAGCCTCAAGTGGGACCTGCACGATCTGCACCGCCTCCAAGTTTACGACCACAGCGACGAAGGCACCGAGCGCGGTTGGAAGAGCATCCATGTCTCCGACGGTGATCATCCCTACTGCGGCAAGTGGTGGGTGCCCGGCCTCCAGCTCGGCTACGAGCACAGTTTCGTCCACGCGATGGTCGAGTTCGTTCAAGGCCTCGAAAGCGGCAAGGGCTGCACGCCGAGCTTCACGGACGGCCTCGCCACCGACTACGTCACCGACGCCGTGCTCAAGTCCGCCAAGTCCCGCCGTTGGGAAAAAGTGAAGCAGGTTTGAAGTAGGGCGGGGTCTATGACCCGCCCTTTTCCGCCCGCGCCGCCGGCGCCGATTCGACAATTCCCCAAACACTCCAATCCAGGGCGGGTCACAGACCCGCCCTACTTTTTCCCCGCCATGATTCTTCGCCGTCTCCTCTCTCTCTCGTCGCTGGCCGTTGCGCTCATCGCCACCGCCGCCGCGCAATCCTCCCTCGTCTTCAACCCGCCCGCCGGCGTGAAAGCGCAGGGCAAGCACGTCGTTTTCCTCTCCGGCGACGAGGAATACCGCAGCGAGGAAGCGATGCCGATGCTCGCGAAAATCCTGAGCCAGCGCCACGGCTTCAAGTGCACCGTGCTCTTCGCCCTCGATCCCGACGGCACGATCAATCCGGACAACCAGAAGTCGCTTCCCGACTCCACCGCCCTCGATTCCGCCGACGCCATCGTGATGGGCCTGCGCTTCCGCAACTGGCTCGACGCCGACATGCAGCGCTTCGTCGCCGCCTTCGAGCGCGGCGTGCCGCTCATCGCGCTGCGCACCTCGACCCATGCGTTCAATTTCCCGGCCGACAGCAAGTGGGCGAAGTATTCCTACAACGCCAAGGCTCCGTGGTCGGGCGGCTTCGGCAAACAGGTCCTCGGCGAGACGTGGGTCACGCACTGGGGCAAGCACAAGTCCGAGGCGACGCGCGGTGTCGTCGAACCCGCCGCGAAAAACGATCCGCTGCTTCGCGGCGTAACCGCCGTCTTCGGCGACAGCGATGTCTATGAGGCCTATCCGCCCGCCGATGCGAAGATTCTCCTCCGCGGCCTTGTGCTCAAGGGCATGAAACCCACCGACGCTCCCGCGGAGTCGGTCAAGAAGCGCGCCACCGACAAACAGGAACAGGGCATCAATTCCCCCGCGATGCCGATCGCGTGGACGCGCCTCTTCAAGAACGAAGCCGGCAAGGAAAACAAAATCTTCACCACCACGATGGGCGCCGCGACCGATCTTGAAAACGAGTCTCTCCGCCGCCTCGTCGTGAATGCCGTTTACTGGGCGAACGGTTTGTCCGTCCCCGCCAAGGCCGACGTCACGCTCGTCGATCCTTACTCGCCGCACAAATACGGCTTCAAGGGTTACCGCTACCAGCTCAAGCCCGCCGTCTACGCGCTCGGCCAGACCGTGCCTGAGGGCGGCACGCCGCCTCCCGGTCCGACCCCGCCGCCCAACAAGAAGCAGGCCGCCACTGCCGCGGCCGCGCCCGTAGCGGAACGGCTTCCCGTTCCGTCCGGAGCCGGAAGCGGCTCCGCTACCCCCGCTCCCGCGGCCATCAACGTCCCCTTCACGCTCAACGTCGGCGACCGCGTCGCCCTCATCGGCAACGCCCTCGCCGATCGCATGCAGCACCATGGCTGGCTCGAGACGATGATCCTCGCGAAAAATCCCTCGCACCAAATCGTCGTGCGCAACCTCGCCTTCCCCGCCGACGAGCTCACCACGCGCGCCCGCTCGATGGATTTCGGCACGCCCGACGAGTGGCTCACCAAGGTCCAGGCCGGCGTCGTGTTTTCCTTCTTCGGCTACAACGAGTCCTTCGCCGGCCCCGACGGCCTGCCGAAATTCAAGGAGGACCTCGCCAAGTTCATCGCCGACACCCGCGCGAAAAATTACGGCGGCACCGGCGCGCCGCGCATCGTGTTGTTTTCCCCGATCGCCGTCGAGAAACACCCCGACCCCAACATCGCCTACGATCCCAAGATCAACGAAAACCTCGCCGCCTACACCGCCGCCATCGCCGAGGTCGCGGGCGACAAGGCCGGCGTCACGTTCGTGAATTTGTTCGGCCCCTCGCAGCAGCTCTACGCCGACGCCGCGAAGGCCGGCCGCCCGCCGCTCACCATCAACGGCGTCCACCTCAACGCCGCCGGCGAGGGTCAGCTCGCGCAGGAAATTTTTCCCGCGCTCTTCGGCGAGCCCGCGCCCGCGCTGGACCCCGCCGCCGCCGAAAAACTCCGCGCCGCCGTCAACGCGAAGAACGCGATGTGGCACTCCCGTTACCGCTCGATGGACGGCTACAACATCTACGGCGCCCGCTCCAAGATCCCCTACGTCTCCCATCCCGACGCCCCCAAAATCACCAACACCCAGATCATGATGGAGGAGATGGCGCAGCGCGACGCGATGACGGCCAACCTCGAGCGCCGCGCCTGGGCGCTCGCCGCCGGCAAGACCGGCCCCGTCGAGCAGGTCTCGATTCCCGTCGTCACCGCGTTTGGCACCAACAAGCCCGGCCCCAACATCGACGGCACCTACCCGTTTCTCGACGGCGACGAGGCCATCGAAAAAATGACGCTCGCGCCCGGCCTCAAGGCCAACCTCTTCGCGAGCGAGAAACAATTTCCCGCGCTCGCGAAGGCCGTGCAGATGGCCTTCGACACGCGCGGTCGCCTCTGGGTCGCCGTCTGGCCGAGCTATCCCGAGCGCACGCCGACCCAGCGCGTCACCGACAAAATCCTCATCCTTGAGGACACCGACAAGGACGGCCGCGCCGACAAATGCACCGTCTGGCTCGAGGGCCTCAACTGCCCCACGGGTTTCCAGTTTTTCAAGGACGGCATCCTCCTCATGCAGGCGCCTGATCTCCTCTTCGTGCGCGATGTCGGCGGCAAGGGCCGCATCGAGGAGCGCGTGCTCATGGGTCTCGACTCCGCCGATTCACACCACACCGCCAACTCGCTCATCTACGAGCCGGGCGGCGCGATTCTGCTGAGCGACGGCGTGTTTCACCGCTCGCAGGTCGAGACCATCGCCGGCGCCGTGCGCAACATCGACGGCGCGATCCACCGCTTCGAGCCGCTCACCGCGAAGTTCGAGGTCTACGTCGCCTACAACTTCGCCAACCCCCACGGGCGCGCCTTCGACTACTGGGGCAACGACATCATCACCGACGCCACCGGCAACAACACCTACTGGGGCCCCGCGTTTTCCGGCCGCATCGGTTACCCCGATCGCCACCCGAAGCTCAAAACCATCTGGGACCGCCCCTCGCGTCCCAGCGCCGGCAGCACGATCCTCACGAGCAGGCATTTCCCCGACGAGTATTGGGGCGACTACCTGAACCCGAACTGCATCGGCTTCCAGGGCATCTTCCGCGTGAAGCTCGGCCCCGACGGCGCCGGCATCAAGGGCGACCGCCGGCCCGACATCATGCAGTCGAAGGATTCAAATTTCCGCCCCATCGACACCGCCACGGGTCCTGACGGCGCGCTCTACGTCGTCGATTGGCACAACCCGCTCATCGGCCATCTCCAGTCGCACCTGCGCGATTCCAACCGTGACCACGAGCACGGCCGCATCTACCGCATCACCGCCGAAGGCCGCCCGCTCGCGTGGCAGCCGAAGATCGACGGCGAGCCTATCCCCGCGCTCCTCGAACTCCTCAAGCGCGGCGAAAACCAAATCCGCAATCTCGCCAAGATCGAACTCGGCAAACACCCTGCCGCCGCCGTTGTCGCCGGCGTCAAGACCTGGATCGCCGGCCTCGACAAAAATTCCGCCGACTACGCGCACCATCTCACCGAGGCGCTCTGGGTTCACCAGTGGCACAACGTCGTCAACGCCGACCTCCTCGCGCAACAGCTCCGCTCGCCGAGCGCCGACGCCCGCGCCGCCGCCACGCGCGTCCTCTGCTACTGGCGCGACCGCGTGCCGGGCTCCCTCGCGCTCCTCCAACGCCAGGCCTCCGACGACGACCAGCGCGTGCGCCTCCACGCCGTGCGCGCCGCGAGTTTCTTCGACGAAGTCGCCGCGACCGACATCGCCCTCGCCGCGACAAAGCTCCCCGTCGACTACTACCTCGACTACACCATCGGCGAAACGCTTCGCCAGCTCCGTCCCCTCTGGCGCAAGAAACTCGGCGAAGGCGCCAGCTTCGCCAACGGCGATCCCGCCGCCGCACGCTACCTCCTCCGCACCCTCGCCATCGCCGACATCCTGAAATTGCCGCGCACCGCCGACGTGTGCGAAAACCTCCTCGGCCGCGCCGGCGTGTCCGACGCCGTCCGTGCCGAGGCCCTCGCCGCCCTCGCGAAATTCCGCAACACCGCCCCCGTCGCGCTCCTCATCTCCACCATCGATTCCCCCGGCGAGATCGACGTGCGCAATGTCGGCCGCCTCCTCCTCGCGCAGGCACCCGCCGATCTCGCGCCGCACCGCGCCGCGCTGATCAAGCTCGCCCTCGCCGACAACTCCGACGCGCGCACCTGGGCCTTCGCCGCCACCGCGCTCGCCGACGGCACGCTCGACAAAGTCTGGGGCGAGGCCGCCGGCTCGCCGCTCTCGTTCTCCTCCTTGCTCGGCGGCATCCACCTCATCCCGAAGACCGAGCTCCGGGCCACCGCCTACGAACGCGTGATGCCCATCCTCGCGAAAAACCTCACCGACATCGAAGGCCCCGATCGCATCGTCAACGCCATCCAGCGCGACGCCATCCGCTGCGCCGTCGCCTCGCGCCGCGAGCCCGAGAAAGTTTTCGCCGCCCTCGTCTCCATGATCGAGCGCGGCTACGAGGCCACCACCGCTGCGCAGGGCATCCGCGGCCTGCCGCGCACGAGTTGGACGCCCGCCGCCGCCACCACCGCCGCGCGCGCCCTCATCGCTTGGGCCGGCAAGACTCACGCCAGCGAGCGCACCGCCCGCGACTACGTTGAGACGATCCAGATCGCCGACGACCTCGCCGGCACACTCCCCGCCGCCGAAGCCGACGCCCTGCGCGACAAGCTCACCGGCCTGCGCGTCGCGATGTTCGTCATCAAGGCTGTCCCCGAAGGCATGAAATACGACGTGCCGCGC
>JBEANZ010000850.1:0-2513 GCA_041165185.1 Verrucomicrobiota bacterium
TCTCTCTCGCCATGTCGCTGAGCTACGAATCCTCCGGTGTCCGCTACGACGAACTCGACGCGTTCAAGCGCGCCTGCCAGCAGGCGGCGAGTTCGACGGCGGGCCTGCTCGCCGCGCACGGCTACAACGAGCCCGCCACCACGCGCGGCGAGAGCGCCTACCTGATCGAAGCGGCGGATCATTTTCTTGCGCACGTCGAGGAAGGCCTCGGCACGAAAAACCTCGTCGCCGACGCCTACTACGCCGCCACCGGCCGCGGCTTCTACCGCGAGATCGGCATCGATCTCGTAGCGACAATCGTGAACGACCTCGTGACCTGCGGCGCGCTGCCGATGGCGGTGGCGATGCACGCGGCGGTGGGCGACTCGTCGTGGTTCGCCGACGAGAAACGCACCCACGGCCTCGTCGCCGGTTTCGCCGACGGCTGCCGTCAGGCCGGCGCGGTGTGGGGCGGCGGCGAGACGCCCACGCTCCGCGGCGTCGTCGATCCGAAGACCATCGTGCTCGCCGGCTCGGCCATCGGGAAAATCTCGCCGAAAACGCTCCGCATCACAGGCGATGTGCGCGACGGCGACGCGCGCGATTTCGGCGCGGCGCTGCTCGCCCCCTCGGTGATCTACGTGGCGTTTGTGCGCGAGTGCCAGCGGCGCGGGATCAAGTTGAACTACGTCTCGCACATCACGGGACACGGCTGGCGAAAAATCATGCGGCTCGAGGAGCCGTTCGTTTACGAAATTACCGCGCCGCGCGTGGCGCCGCCGGTGTTTCAATTCATCATGGCGGCCGGCCCGGTCGACGCGCGCGAGGCGTATGCGACGTTTAACATGGGTGTCGGCTTCGCCGCCTACGTCGCGCCGCGCGATGTCGAGGCGACACTCGCCGCCGCGCAGGCGACAGGCTACGACGCGTGGCTCGCGGGCCGCGCGCACAAAGACGGCGCGCGCAAAGCCGTTGTCGTGCCTTCGCTCGATCTAGAGTTTGGCGGTGAGACGTTGCAGGTGCGGTAGCGTGAGTCGTGGCTGAGGCGTCCCGCCTCAGTGACTTGAAAAACGCGGCGAGACGCCTCGTCCACGACTCGCTGAAAAAAAAGAGTCGCGCCACGCGGACACGTTTGTTGCCCTCTCCGCCCCGCTCATGACCACCCCTCATCCCGCGTTCGCCGTGCTCGAAGGATCGCTCTGTCGCGTCGGCCCGTTTGGCGGCCGCGCCGTGTCGCACCGGCCGCTCGCCAGCGCCGTCGTCGAGTTTCGGCGCGGGCCGTTTCGCACGTTTGTGCGCGAACATCCATTCGGGCTGCTCCCGGGCTTTGCCAACCTCTACTGCCTCGACGGCGCGCATCGCCTGCAATGGATCGCCGAGTGGCCGTTCGCGGATGACGCCTGCGCGCGCATCGTCGACGAAACCGCCGGCGAACTCGTCGCGGAATCCGTCGCCGGCGTGATCGTGCGGCTCGACGCGGCGACCGGCCAATTGCGCGGCGTCGAAACGCCCGTCGCGGCGGCGGTCTGAGCGAGGCGCGCCCTTTTGCGATGCGCCCCATCGTCCAAATCTCCCTCGACCTCATCGACCGCGCCGAGGCGCTCGCGACCGCCGAGATGGCGTTGCGCGCAGGCGTGGATTGGCTGGAGGCCGGCACGCCGTTTATTTTGGCGGAGGGCGTCCACGGCGTGCGTGCATTGCGCGAGCGTTTTCCCACGGTGCCCATCGTCGCCGATCTGAAGATCATGGACGGCGGCTACCTCGAGGCGGAGATGATGGCGAAGGCCGGCGCGACGCACGTCGTCGTCATGGCGCGCGCACACGAGGAAACGCTGAAGGTCGTCGTGAAAGCCGGCCGCGATTACGGCGTGAAGGTGATGGGCGACAACCTCGGTTTCTCCGACATGGTCGCCGGCGCGAAGATCATCGAGGACCTCGGGTGTGATTTTGTGATTCACCATATCGGCTACGATGAGCGTCGCGGCATCGCCGCCGCCGGCCGACGGATGCCGAACCCGCTCGATCAACTGCGCGAGATCGTCGCGGCGGTGAACGTGCCCGTGCAGGCCGTGGGCGGCCTCACGCTCGAGCAGGCGGTGCGCACGCCGGAGTTTGGCGCGCCGCTTGTCGTCATCGGCGCGCCGCTCGCGGTGGACGCGGATGCGTTTCGCACCGCCGACGGAAATCTCGAAGGCACGCTCCGCATCATCTGCGACCGCGTGCATGGATTCGGAGACGTGAAAGTTGGAAAGGACCGGAAATGAAATCCCCCGCCGTCGTCAATTTTTCCTCCACGCCGCACAGCGTTGAGCTGCGCGAATTCGCGCGCCCGGAGCCGGGCGCCGACGATGTGATCCTCGCGGTCGAAGCCGTGGGTGTTTGTGGCAGCGACCTGCATCAGTGGACGGGCCACCATAGCTGGCCGGTAAATTATCCGGTCGTGCTCGGCCATGAGTTTGGCGGCCGCATCGCTTCGCTCGGCGCGAGTGTGAAAGGCTGGAGCGAGGGTGATCGCGTTGTCAGCGAAACCGCCG
>JBEANZ010000851.1:0-14728 GCA_041165185.1 Verrucomicrobiota bacterium
CGCACCTGAAAGAAGCGTCTGGGCAGTTGGCTGCCACCCTACAGGAGCTCGATCAGAAAGATTACAGCCGAGAAGCGCTTCGCGTGCAGATCAGTCACATCTATCATCACGTAAACTCCGCGTGGAACGGACGGGATTGCACGTCGCAGCAATATCGCGAATGCAGCGACGAGGATTTCAGCCGTTGGCGGCAATTTCCAAAACCAAGTGAGCTGTATTTGGAGGCCCTGACTGGCGGAAAGAAGAAGAAATCTAGCCAGCAGTCGCGGCCAAAGCCGCCAAAGCGGAGTGGCTGAGCGTTGACGTCCGTCGCCACCGATGCGCCCCACCATACCACCACGCCGATCCAAGCGACCCAGGCCTGCTCTGCGTTTTTCCCGTCTCTGCGGTGTTCTGGGCACCACCGGGGCCGCGGGAGCGCGGCGAGGCTGGCACGGTGAGCGTCAGGCCGAGTTACGCGAGGAGCCGTTGCACGTCCCGGCTCAGTTCGGTGCGGCGCCCGCGGCGGATCTCGCGGTCGTCGGTGGTCGGCCCGGCGGGGCAGTCACGCGCCCGCTTCAAAAATCGATCGCCTTGAGCGTGCCGATCTGCACCTGGAAACGATCCCCATACGGCTTCACGCGCTTGAACTCCTCGCGTTTCACCTCGTAGGCGCGCCCCACCGGCACAAACAGGATCGAGCCGCTCGCGTTGCCGCGCACGGCCGTCATCTGCGGCGCGTATTTCGGATCCACCGGCGTGAAATCCACGCTGCCCTCGCCCGCCTTGATCTTTAACACGAGCTTCTCGCGCATCGGTTCGCGCAGCTTCGCCTCGACGCGCTCGAGGGCCGCGCGCTCCTTGCTGACGCGCGCCGTCACCAGAAATTTTTCCGGCGGGAACCGGGTGTTGCCCTCCTTTTTCAACGGCACCGCGTAGGTCACGCTCGTCGCGTTTTCCTCGGCGACCGTGGCGCGTTCGAGGTCCATGAGTTCGCCGACGGACTTGCGCTTCGGATCGGGGCCGACGCGTTCCTCGCGTTCGAGCTGCTTACCGCGCCGCTCGCCCTGCGCGCGGTATTTGCGCACGTCGCTCTCGTCGGGCGTCTTACCGTTGATCGTGACGGGGCGGTATTGCTCCGCGTAGGGCAGCGACGGATCGAAGCGCACGACGGCCTCCTGCTTCGGGCGGCCCTTGTCGTCCTTTTCGACGAGCGTCTGCGTGTAGGCCCAGCGGTCGGTGTCGAGGGAGAGTTTCTGCACGGCGTCCTGCAACAAACGCGGCACCTCGGCGCGGGCCAAGGGCGCCGCCGCCAGCAGAGCAAAAAGGATCGGGCGAAACATCATCGCCCGACGTTGGCCACCCGCGCTTTTTTCCGCAAGTCGGCGTTGATCCTGGCTTCACCCCCGACGCCGGGGCGAACGCCTACCTGTCGCCGGCGAGGCGCTGGGCTTCGAGCGCCTCGACAAAGTCGGCGCCTTCCTGCGGCGTGGCGAAGAACGGGAGCAGCGCCCGCGGATCCGCGGGACCCGCCCCGCCGTTGGCGGCGCGATAGGCGGTCAACGCCCGGTTGACGGCGTCCCTGATTTTGTTGCCAAGCTCGTCCGCGCGCCGCTGGGCGGCGGTCGGCGCGCGCGGTGGCGGTGGCGGCGCCGACGGATCGTAGGTCACGCTGGCGCCGTCGGAAGTGGCAATGATGAACGGCAGCCCGGCACCCATCGGCAGCCCGGAATAATCCTCGCCGTCGACCGAGATGAGCCGGCGGATGTATTTCGTCTCGCCGACCAATTCCTGGACGGACGTCGGCGGCCGGCCGTTTTCGAGCTGGTATTGATCCCGCGCCGCCGCGATTTGGCGGAGATTGTTGAGGATCGCCCGGTTGATTGAAATCCGGCGCACCTGATCGAGCGTGGGCGCTGGGGCCGTGGTCGCGGCGGGTTTGCTCGGCGGTGCGACCGTCGGCGGGGGCGCCGCGCGAAGGGCGGCTTGGCTCGCCTTCAATACGTCGACCTCGTTGCGCAAGGTCGTGGTCGCCTGCGTCGCGCGCTCGGCGCGGCGCCGCTCGGTGTCGAGGTGGGTGCGCAATTCGTCCCGTTCCAACGTCAAGGCGGCGACGTCGGACTCGGCGCGTTGCGCGTGCTGCCATTGATACCAGGTCGCGCCGGTCGCGGTGAGGGCGGCGGCGCCGAGGAGGGCGGTGAGGGTGTGGCTCATGAGAAAAGTGGTCCCGCTCGCCGCGAGCCCGCCGACGGCGGCGCTCGCGATCACGGGGCCGAGCCCGGCGGGCGCGGTTGCTCCGACTTGGTGGGCGAGCACGGCGGCGAGGGCGGCGCCGGTGGATTTCACCTCGCGGCGCGCGAGGCCGGCGCGGAGTTTTTCCAGCGCGCGATCGATGCGCATCCGGGCGGCGTCCTCAGAGAGGCGGAGCGTGGCGCCGATTTCGGCGAACGGGCGGTTTTCGAAATAGCGCAGGAGCACGGCCTCGCGATCGCGCTCGTCGAGCTCGTGGATGGCATCGTCGATGAGCGGGCGCACGCGCTCCCAGTCGGCGGCGGGTTCGGGGTCGGTCAGGACGGCGCTCATGGTGGTGGCCTCGCGCTCGCGTTGCTGGCGGGTAAAGTCGGCGCGCCGGAGTTTCGTCGCGGCGAAACGGGTGCTCGTGTGCAGCCAGCCGGTGAGCGTCGCGCGGCCGGTGAGCGTGCCGGCCTTGCGCGCGAGGTCGGTGAAGACGGATTGGGCGATGTCCTTTGCGCGATGCGCGTCGCCGCCGACTTGGCGAAGAGCGGCGAAGTAGACGAGGTTAAGGTGCCGTTGCACGAGCTCGGCAAACGCCGCCTCGGAACGGGCGTCGAGGTAGCGGTGGAGGAGTTCGGCGTCGGTGCCCATGGAAGTCATCCCACTAACACCGCGCCGCCGGGAAACCGAACAAGGTTTTTTGCGGGTTCGGCGCGCGCTGTTGGGTGGGGCGTTGGCCCGCCCTTCGGGGCTCAACGCGCGCGAGAGGGCGGGTCGCAGACCCCGCCCTACCTCACATCCGGCAGATCAGCAGCTCGCGCTCGAACATCATTTCCTTCGGCAGATGCGAGTGCAGATCGAGGAAGAGTTCCTCGTGACCGAGCACTTCCTGGCGCCACGCGGCGCGGTCGAAGGCCTGCAGTTCCTCGAACTTCGCCTCCGGGAAATCCAGGCCCGTCCAGTCGATGTCCCGGTAACGCGGCACCCAGCCGATGGGCGTCTCCTTCGCGCGCCCGCCCGCGCGCACGCGGTCGACGATCCACTTGAGGACGCGCATGTTTTCGGAGAAGCCGGGCCACATGAATTTCCCGTCCTTGTCCTTGCGAAACCAGTTCACGTGGAAAATCCGGGGCGTCTCGCTCAGCTTCCGCTGCATCGAAATCCAGTGGCGGAAGTAGTCGCCCATGTTGTAGCCGCAGAACGGCAGCATCGCCATCGGGTCGCGGCGCACCTTGCCGATCGTGCCGGCGGCGGCGGCCGTCATCTCGCTGCCCATCGTCGCGCCGACGTAGACGCCGCTCGACCAGTTGAAGGCCTGGTAAACCAAGGGCATCGTCGTCGCGCGCCGCCCGCCGAAAATAAACGCGCTGATCGGCACGCCCTCGGGATTTTCCCATTCGGGATCGATCGTGGGGCACTGTTTCGCGGGCGCGGTGAAGCGCGCGTTGGGGTGCGCGGCCTTCGCGCCGGTGGCCTTCGCGATCTCGGGCGTCCAGATTTTGCCCTGCCAGTCGGTGCACATTTCGGGCGGCGTGTCCGTCATGCCTTCCCACCACACGCCGCCGTCGGGCGTGTGGGCGACGTTGGTGAAGATGGTGTTCTTCGCGAGCGACGCCATCGCGTTGGGGTTGGTCGTGTTCGAGGTGCCGGGCGCGACGCCGAAGAAGCCCGCCTCGGGATTGATCGCGCGGAGGCGGCCGTGGGCGTCGGGTTTGATCCACGCGATGTCGTCACCGACGGTCCACACCTTCCAGCCCTGCTTCTGGAAATGGGCCGGCGGGATGAGCATCGCGAAATTGGTTTTCCCGCACGCGCTGGGAAATGCCGCCGCGACATACGTTTTTTTCCCCTGCGGATTTTCGACGCCGAGGATGAGCATGTGCTCCGCCATCCAGCCCTCGTCGCGCGCCATCGCGCTCGCGATGCGGAGGGCGAAACATTTCTTGCCGAGCAGCGCGTTGCCGCCGTAGCCCGAGCCGTAGCTCCAGATCTCGCGCGTCTCGGGGAAGTGGACGATGTATTTTTCCTTGTTGCACGGCCACGCGACGTCCTTCGCCCCCTTCGCCAGCGGCGCGCCGACGGAGTGCACGCACGGGACGACGCGCTTGAAATCCTTGTCGATCAGCTCGAACACTTTTTTCCCGATGCGCGCCATGATGCGCATGTTCGTGACCGCGTAAGGCGAGTCGGTGAGCTGCACGCCGATCTGCGACATTGGCGAGCCGAGCGGGCCCATGCTGTAGGGGAGCACATACATCGTGCGGCCCTTCATGCAGCCGGTGAAAAGGCCCTTGAGCGTCTTGCGCATCTCGAAGGGGTTGACCCAGTTGTTCGTCGGGCCGGCGGCTTCCTTCGAGAGCGAACAGATGAACGTGCGATCCTCGACGCGCGCGACGTCGCTGGCATCGGAGCGGGCGAGGTAGCAGTTGGGCCACTTCTTCTGGTTCAGCTTGAGGAAGGTGCCGCCGGCGACCATCTGCGCGCAGAGCGCGTCGTATTCGCGCTGCGAGCCGTCGACCCAATGGATGGCGGCGGGCTGGCAGAGGGTGGCCATCTTTTCGACCCAGCGGAGGAGATGCTTGTTGGTGCTGAGCGGGACGGACGCGGAGCGAGTTTTCATGGGCGAAAGTTACGAGCGCACGGCGGCGAGTAAACGGGAAAGCCCGGCGTGTGCCGGTCAGCAGTTAATTTGTCTTCAGCATTAGGGAGTAGCGCCGCGCGCGCGCGCGCGCCAACCTGCCCGCATGACCAAGCTCTGTATCTTCGTCGGCACCGCGCTGGGCGGCACCGTCGGCAGCCTGATCGCGGGCGCGCTGGGGCTGGAAACGTTTTCGCTCGGCGCGTTTTTCCTCGGCGGCGCCGGCAGTCTCGTCGGCGTGTGGGCCGGCTGGAAAATTGCGCAAAAGTTGACGTAGCGCCCCGCGCCGGCCGGGCTGTTCCCGTTCCATGCCGCCCACCCCGCCCGACGACCAAGATCGCTGGTTTGCGGCGGAGCTGCGCCCGCACGAGCCGATGCTCCGCGCGTGGCTCGCGAGCCGTTTCCCGCAGCTCGGCGAGATCGATGACATCATCCAGGAGGCCTATGCGCAGGTGCTCGCGGCCCGCGCCCGCGGCACGGAGATGCGCGCGCCGAAGGCGTTTCTCTTCGCCACCGCCCGCAACCGCGCGGTCGATCTCGTGCGCACCCGCGCGGTGCATCGCACGGAGGCTTTAGCGGAAACCGACGCGCTCAACGTCTTGGATGAAACCGAAAACATCCCCGAAGCCGTCGCCCGCAACCAGGAACTCGAACTCTTGACCCAAGCCATCCAGTCGCTCCCCGACCGCTGCCGCCAGGTGCTCACGCTCCGCCGGCTCTACGGGCTTTCCCAGAAGGAAATCGCCGCGCGCCTCGGCATCTCGGAAAACACCGTCGAGGGCCAGGTCACGATCGGCGTGCGCAAGTGCACGGAGTTTCTCGCGCGTTACTGGAAGAAATAGGGAAACACGCGCGCGCCGTCATGCCCGAGCCCCACGAAGATTTTTCCGCCGCCGATGCCGCCGACCGCGGGCTGCGCGCGATCGACGATGCCGCCGCGGCCTGGGTCGCGCGCCGCGACCGCGGGCTCACGCCGGGCGAGCAGGATGAGTTTTTCCAATGGCTCGCCGCCGATCCGCGGCACGGCGAGCGGCTTGCGCGCCACCAACGCGGCTGGGCCGAGCTCGCGCAGCTCGCGCAATGGCGCCCGGAGCACGCCGCCGAGCCCAACCCCGACGTGCTCGCGCCACCACCGATGCCGCGCCGCAGTCGGCGCCGCGCGCCGATCCTGCGCTGGGCGTTGCCGCTCGGTCTCGCGGCGGCGGCCGCGATTGCGGTCGGGTTGTTTTCAACGCGGCGCGCGGCGGCGCCGAGCGACTTGGCCGATTCCGCCTCCGCCTACCGTCAGCAGGTGCTCGACGATGGCACGCTCGTGGAACTCAACCACGGCGCGCAGCTCGCAGTCGCGTTCACGCTGGCGGAACGCCGCGTGCGGCTCACGCGTGGCGAGGCGCTCTTCACCGTCGCGAAAAATCCCGCGCGCCCGTTCGTCGTCGAGGCCGGCGGCGTGACGGTGCGCGCGGTCGGCACGGCCTTTAACGTCCGCCTCGGCGTTGCGGAGATCGATGTGCTCGTGACCGAGGGCCGCGTGGAGCTCGACCGGCCCGCCGCGCCACTGGCGGCGCCGTCGCTGGTGAGCGCGGGCGAGCGTGCCGTGCTGGCGCGCGATCCGGCGGCGGGCGTGCCGGCGGCTCCGCTCGCCGTGTCGCGCGCCGAAATCGATCGGGCGCTGCTCTGGCAACCGAAGCTGCTCGAGTTTTCGGCGACGCCGCTCGCCGAGGTCGCCGCGGAATTCAATCGCCGCAACCGCGTCCAACTCGTCGTCGCCGATCCGGCGCTGGCGAGCTTGCCGATTGGCGCGTCGTTTCGTTCGGACAACGTCGATGGCTTTGTCCGCCTGCTTGAGGCGAGCTTCGGCGTGCGCGCCGAGCGCGATGGCGCCGCGACCATCACGCTGCGCCGCGCGCGCTGAAAAATTGTTTTGGCGGAAACTCCCGCCTATCCCGTCTTGAATCGAACCCCCGACTTCACCATGCGACCCAACCGTCTCCTCGTCCTCGCTTGCGCGCTTTTTGCCGCGAGCCTCGCCTTCGCCGCCGATGCCGCGCGCACGTTTGACATTCCCGCCGGCGACGCCGCCGACACCCTGCGGCGTTTTGCGCAGCAGGCCGGCCGCGAAATTGTTTATCCCGCGCAGGACGTGCGCGGCCACACGACCAGCGCCGTGCGCGGCGAACTCCCGGTCGCCGATGCGTTGAAGCAGCTCCTCGCCGGCTCGGCCCTCGCCGCCACGACCGACGCGAAGACCGGCGCGATTTCCGTCAACGCGCCCGTGCCCGTCGCGCGCCAATCCGCCGCCGCGCCTGCGCGCAACGCCGCCACCGCCGCCACCGCGGTTTCCCGTTCCGCGGACGCCGCCGACTCCGTCGTGCTCATGTCGCCCTTCAGCGTCGCCACGGAAAAGGACGAGGGCTTCGTCGCCGCGAGTTCGCTCGCCGGCGGCCGGCTCAACCTCGCGCTCAAGGACACCCCGCTTGCCTACTCCGTCCTCACGCGCGATTTCCTCGATGCCGTCGGCATCATCGATCAGGAGCAGGCGCTCACCTGGTCCGTCGGTTCCTACATGCCGATCGTCTCGCTCAGCGCCTACCGCTACAACGACAACGAGGGCGGCTCCTCCATCATGTCGCGCGGCCTCCAGACCAATGGCGCGCAGCGCAACTTTTTCCTCCTCGGGCTCAACACCGACACCTACTCGCAGGAGCGCATCGACTACGCGCGCGGCCCCAACGCCCTCCTCATCGGCACCAGCGGCCTCGGCGGCGTCGTCAGCGGCATGACCAAGCAGGCCCGCACCGACAAGGCGTTCAACAAGGTCTCCCTCCTCACCGGTTCGTGGGAGCGCTACCGCACCACCATCGACGTCAACACTCCCATCAACGACAAACTCGCCGTCCGCACCAACCTCCTCTGGCAAAACGCCGACACGTGGCGGCAGCTCGAGTTCGACAACCGCCGCGGCGCGAATTTCACCGCGACCTTCAAGCCCTTCCGCCGCACGCAAATTCGCGGCGAGGTGGAATACTACACGCAGAGCACCATCATGGGCCGCGAGACCACGTTTGAGTCCGTCTCCGGCTGGGACGGCGTCACGACCGTCGCCGCCCCGGGCACGACGACCATCGCCAACGCCGACAACAAGGGCGTCTCCATCGTCGGCTCCGCGACCGCGCCGCAGCTCATCTACGTCCCCGGCACCGACGGCGGCACCGTGATGAACTGGGCCAACACCTGGCGCACGCAGGGCGGCACCGCCAATGCCAACGTCCCCGTCGGCGGCAAGTTCGCCCTCTCCACCGCGAACCTCGGCATCAACGGCGGCCCGACCATCGACAGCGTTTACTCGCCCAATCTGCTCTTCGGCCTCGCCGAGGCGGGCTCGCTGTTCCGTCGCCCCTCGCGCGAGACCGTCATCCAGCCCAACACGCCCACCCTCGAATACGGTTTCCACGAGGCCGCGCTCTTCGTCGAGCACCAGCAGGGCGAGCACCTGTTCTTCGAGGCCGCCGGCACCGTCGTGCGCACCGACAAGCACGTCGAGACCGCCGCCTCCCGCATGGGCAACATCTTCATCGACGTAAACGCCACGCTCCCCGACGGCCGCCCGAATCCCAATTTCAAGCAGGCCTACAGCGAGGCCCTCGCCTCGTCGTTCTATTATCACAACAAGATCCGCGAGGGCCGCGCCGCGCTCGCCCTCGTCTTCGACCGCACCCGCTGGGGCGATTTCCGCGCCGGCTTCATCGTCGGCGCCCGCGCCATCCGCAACGACCTCAACGCCGACACCAGCGTCCTCAACCGCAACCCCGACATCCGCCGCCGCGCCATCGACGACAACTTCACCTACCGTTTCTACCTCAACAGCCCCGACCAGCCCGTCACCTACCCCGACAGCGTCAAATACATCAACCCCACCGCCGGCACCACGACCACCTACACCGTCTCGAAAATCACCGACCTCCGCAGCATCGGCACCCTCCGCGCCTCCGACACCACGTTCCGCTACGGCCAGACCACGCTCACCGCCAAGCTCTTCGACGGCCGCCTCAACCTCGTCGCCGGCGGCCGCCGCGACGCCGTGATCGCCGACAACTACTCCGCCAACGGCAACAACAACATCGTCGCCGCCGACTTCCCCGCCGACTGGGACGGCAAGACCATCTACTACCGCCCCATCGGCCCGAAGGATTATTTCAACCTCACCTACCAAGCCAAGGACGCCGCCGGTAACATCACCGGCAACGGCGCCAAGCTCGACGCCGCCGCCCGCCCCCGCGACGCCGCCTTCAAGCCCCTCCCGCAATACGCCAAGGACCGCTTCCGCGACGACTTCTCCGCCCCCGAAGTCGACGTCAAATCCACCACCTATTCCTACGGCGGCGTGCTCAACCTCACCCGCTGGATCAGCGCCTACGCCAACGCCGCGCAATCCTTCCGCCCGCCCGGCGCCGGCATCACCATCACCGGCCAGTCGCTCCCCGTCTCCACCGGCAAAGGCTGGGATGCCGGCATCCGCTTCAATCTCCTCCAAGGCCGCCTCACCGCCAGCCTCGGCCGCTACAACGGCGAGCAGGTCAACGGCGCCTTCGACAACACCGGCAACACCCGCAAATACGCCAACATCGTCGACGCCAACAAAGTCGGCGACCTCAGCCCCAACGGCCTCAACGCCCGCGGCCTCAACCAACTCTCCACGATCACCTTCGATTTCTCCGACGCCAAAAACCGCGGCTACGAAATCGATCTCGTCGCCAATCTCACGAAGACGTGGCGCCTCACCGCCAACGCCGGCATCCCCACCAACCTCAGCCTGAATTCCCGCAAGGATGAGTTCGCCTACCTCGCCGCCAACGAAGCCACGCTGAAACAAATCGCCCTCGACGCCGGCGTCCTCATCAGCGCCGCCAGCGTCGCCACCGTCGACACCACGATCCCCACCGGCAACGCCCCCGACGCCGCGGCCGCCGCCGCCGCCTGGAACAACATCGTCCAGTTCAAGGCCACCACCGATCCGAGGCTCCAGACCTTCAGCGACCAGCCGAAATTCACGTCGAACATTTTCACCGACTACAAATTTGACCGCACGAAATTGAAAGGCCTTCGCATCGGCGGCGGCATCCAATACATCGGCAAGACCGCCATCGGCAACCGCGGCGGCGACACCATTGTCAACCCCGCCGCCCCCCTCACCGCGATCGACGACCCCGCCGTCGGCATCAACGACCGCGTCTACCGGAAGGCCTATTTCACGACGACGCTCACCGTCGCCTACCCCTGGAAATTCTCCCAACGCCACACCATCGACTTTAACCTCAGCGTCCGCAACGCCCTCAACAACCGCGACCTCGTCTACGTGGGCTCCGGCCTGCGCGCGCCCGGCGGCGACATCACGCGCCCCGACCGCACGACCGTGCCGACGACGTTCATCTACCTCCAACCGCGCTCCTACCAACTGAGCGCCACGGTGGGATTCTGAACGAAAGGCTCAGTCGTGGACGAGGCGTCCCGCCTCGTGCCCACGCGCCGCGTGCCTACGCGCACGTGCAATTTCCTCGGCGAGTCGGCGCGTGGCAGCGTCTCGCCATGCCGGACACCGAACTCAGTCAGCAGCGTGAGCGTGTCGCCGCCTGGGCGCGCGCGGCACCGGCGTTGGAGGCGCTGCGCCACGCCGAGATTTGCGCCAGCGACGCCGCCGGCATCCGCGCGGTGATCCCCTCGGCGGCTTTGCTGCAACACCTCGGGGTCACGCCCTCCGCCGAGACCGGATTGATCGAACAACAGGCGTGGTTCGCCAAGTTGCGCCATGGCTGACCTGCTCGAGGTGGCGGCGGAAATCGACGGCTAGTGCCGGCGCCAGGGCTGGCGGCACTGCATCATCGGCGGCATGGCGATGTCGCCGCGGAGTTGAAGGAATCCCCCGCGCTCGTCGCCGCGCTGCGCCAACTGGAAAAAAGATTCGCGCGCTCGCGCCGTGAGCGCGCGGCGCACGCCAGCGCTCACTTCATCGGCTCGATGTGCACCGATACGTCTGTGATCGCGTGCGCGGGGGAGGCGAGGAGCGCGTCTTTCACCGCGTGCGCGATGTCGTGACCTTCCCGCACCGTCAGATCGCCGTCGACGCGCACGTGGATGTCGACGAGGTGCGAGAGGCCGCTTTTGCGCACGCGCACCTTGTCCAGCGCGCCCACGCCCGGCACCGCCAGCGCGAGCGCGCGCACCTCGTTTTCAAATTCCGCCGGCACCGCCGTGTCCATCACGTCGCCCAGCGCGCGCAGGATCATCGCCACGCCGTTGAACGCGATGATCACGCAGGCAAACAGCGCCGCCCAGTCGTCCGCCGTCTCCCAGCCCGGCCCGCCCCAAATCGCGATCGCGATCCCGACAAACGCGGCCGCGCTCGTCACCGCGTCGCTCCAGTGGTGCAGCGCCTCGATGCCCAGCGCCGTGCTGCCCGCGCGCTGGCTGGCCACGCCCATGCGCCGCGAAAACCACACTTTCGTCACCACCACGCCCGCCAGCAGCGGCAGCGTCCACCACGACGGCCCCCGGTGCGGCGTGAGGATTTCGTGCACGGCGTGCGTCGCGACCCAGGCCGCCATCGCAAACACAAACACCGCCACCGCCAGCCCCGCGAGCGGCTCCGCCTTGCCGTGCCCATACGGATGATCCTCGTCGGGCGGCTGGCCGGCCCAGTGAAACCCGGCCCACACCACGAGCGACGACACGACGTCGAGTAGCGACTCCGCGCCATCCGCGATGAGCGCGTAGGTGTGGCCGAAGAATCCGCCCGCGAATTTCACGACGGCGAGCGCGAGGTTGAGCCCGATGCCGCGGAGCACCAGCCGCGCGCTCTCGCGCGCGCGTTGGAGCGTCGCGGCGTGGTGGCGGGCGAGTTCGTCGGGCACGCGCCCCACTAGGAAACAAACGCCCGCGACCGCCAGCCCGCAATTGACCGCGCCGCCGCCGCGCGCCACCGTCCGCCCCATGGCCGCGCAAGTCAGCACCTCGCCCCACGATCCGGTGAAACAGTTTTCCGTGTTCACCGAAAACCGCGTCGGCCGCCTCCACGACCTCACCTCGCTCTTCAAGGCCAGCGACGTCCACATCATGGCGTTGACCGTCCTCGACACGACCGACTGCGCCATCGACCGCCTCATCGTCGACGACCCGGACAAGGCGCGCGAGCTGATGGTGAGCAACGATTTTCCCTACGCCGAGTGCGACGTGCTCGCCGTCGAGATCAACGACGAGTCGCAGCTCACCGGCGTGCTCGCTGCGCTCCTCGAGGCCGAGATCAACATCCACTACGTTTACAGTTTCATGAAGCGCCCCGACGGCCGCTCCGCCCTCGTGATCAACACGGAGGACCTCGACGTCGCCGCGCAGGCGCTCGCGCAACGCGGCTTCCGCGTGCTCACGCAGAGCGACATCGCGCGGTGAACGGCCGCCACGCGGCGGCTGGGGACGTAGCGGCGGGCGTCCCTGCCCGCCGACGTTCGTCGGCCGCGCATCGAACCAGCGGGCACGGACGCCCGCCGCCACGCGCCCGCCCGCTCAGGCGTTCACGACCTTCGTGCCCGCGATCAAATCGTGCAGGCAACGGCGCTCCTCGCCGAAGATCATGCACACGTCGACGAGCGAGAAGATGATCCCGATCCACGGGACTCCGCCGATGAGCGCCGGCACACAGGTGCGCAGCAGCACGGTGGTCACGAAACCCGGATTGCTCCCGTCGGACAGCCGGACGATGCGGACGCCCACGATGCGTTTGCCCAGGGTTTGGCCCCGGGTGGTGAGCTGCCACAACTGCACGCCGACGAGCGGCACCATGAGCGCCAGCAGGGCGAGCACGCTCATGATCACCGTGCGCGGCTCGATCCGGCTCAACGCATCCTCGAAGTTCCCCTGCGTCATCGCGCGCCGACAGGCCGTGCCGAGCATCACGGCGGCGGGCGTCGCGCACGCCAGCGCGATGAGGTTGTCGAGGATGTGCGCGCCCAGCCGTTCGCCGCGGCCGGCCAGCTCCGCGGCGGGCGCGTGGACGGAGGTGGTCGTCGCCGCCAGCGGGAAGCTGGGCAGCATCGGCGGCCCGCCGGCCGCGCCGCCAAAGTCGGTGAACTCGCGCAGGGCGCGCCACTCGTTCGTGCCGTCGGCCTTGGCCTTCGTGTCGAGGTTGGCGCGCCCGCCCGCGATCCAGCCGCGGATCTGTTCAGCCGTGACCGGCCCGTATTCCTTTCCGTCGCCGCCGATGATGGTAAACATGCGCGCAGAAAACGCGGCCCACCCCGGCCCGTCAATCGCGCGCGGACGGGGCGGTTTTTCGGGTTCCTTGCGGTTTCCAGTGGGGCGAAGCGAGCCTGCTCAGAAGCTCTGAAGGGGCGAAAGTCGATAACCCTGGGCAAGGCCCCACTGCCATTGTATCAGCGGTGAATTGCCGCCAATGCAGTGCCTTGCACGCCGGAGGCGTGCCAGACAGTAGCCGGGGGTTGAGGCACGAACCCCCCCGGTGATCATGGTTTTTCGGACGCACCCCGGAGCGGGTGCCAGAAGCTCGGGTAGGCGGACCCTCCTGGCATCCCTTCAGGATGCTCGATCAAAAACAAACCGACCGGGGGTATCGCCGCAACGGCTCAACCCCCGGCTACTTTCTGGCACACCTCCGGCGTGCAAACCGTCCCAGCCGACATAGAAAAAGGTCGGGTTTTGAACCCATGGCGCTTGCTTCAATGGCAGTGGGGCATCGCCCGGGGTTTTCAACTTTTCGCCCCTTCGGGGCTTCTGAGCACGCGGCCTTTGACCCACTGAAAACAGCGAGGAACCCAATAGACCGTTGCCACAGGTCAGTTATGACCCCGTCGGTCCGTTCCGGCATTTGATGCCATCCGGCGTTTCTTGCCTACTTTACTTGAGGCTGGGCGCGCGGTGGAACGTGGTGATCATCCTGATGATTGCTTCCTTGTCATGGCTCGACGTGAACTGCGTCGCTCGGGCGCTAAGCTTCCTCGAAAATTCTTTCCGGTCCGCATCGGAAAACGAAGGGAGAAGCGAAGGCAGGGAATCGTCCATCGCTCGGAGTAGTGCTGAAAGGTCTTCTTTGCTGTAGAACTTCGTCTCTGACAGTGACTGCTCGGCGGCACTAAATATGAGCACCAGCGAATGCATGAATTTCTTTAATCCATCCATGCGAATTGCGTATGTATCGTCTTCTGGGAGGGCGGGCACGAACTCGTCAACCAACGCGATGCCCTGCGTGGAAGTGGAAAGCATATGGCACATAAGCACGGCAACCTCACGATGTAGATCGATTCCCCGATTGGCATCCGCAGTGTATCGCATGAGGATATCGCGAACCGCCCCTTGGAATTTCAGGAAATCGGATATGCGCGTCCCAATCGGCAAACGCGTATTCCGATAAAGACTGAAATTCGCAGGATTGATCACGCGTGCGATGTAGGTGGCGCTCCCTGCGTCCGATAATCGAGGCAGGGATATCTCCGGACTCCTGAGAACTCCCGCCATCAATTCCATGTCTGCGCCATACCAATCGTGATCAGGGGAGGGCGCGCCAAGTCCAAGATAGTCCGGCGCCGCAAACCCCATGATTGCTAGGAGCGAACCGAGTAGAGCTATTCCTATTCGCATGGCGTTTTGCGTAACGACCCATGCGCAGCGATTCGCGGCCGGGCAAGTGGTTTGTTTTTCCTGAAAGGAATTTGGCTTTGTCGGAAAAACCGGGGGCGCGGAGGGGCGGACGTGCACGGGATTCCGGTATGGCGTCATGAAGTGGGGTGGGCGGAACGCAGGAAACGCAGGGCGGCGGCGGGGTGGGACGCGTAGTGTTGGGTGCGAGCGGAGAGGTTGATGGGGCCGTCGCGC